>CACXGY010000035.1 GCA_902767275.1 uncultured bacterium
TTTAAACAATACTACAAAACCTACCTGTCAGATGTATTAGAGAGCCAAAAATAAAAGACTATGGATATTTTAGACAGATTAGCAAAATCAAAATTCAGGAGCAGATTTAAACTTCGGACAAAAGAATTTGAATATATCAAGGACAAAGGACTTGATAAAATATATTCTCATGCCTGCGATTTTATAAGGGATAGAATTGCTCCCTCTGAGCCTGTGAATGACGGCAAACAAACTCCAATGCGAGGTTACCCTGTTTTTATTGCCCAACACGCAACCGCCACCTGCTGCCGTGGATGTATTGAAAAATGGCACAACTTCCCTCAACACAGAGAACTAACCAAAACTGAACAAGAATATCTTGTTTCTGTAATTATGGAATGGATAACCCGTCAAATTAACTAAAATTAAAAGAAAAAGCATAATAAAAATTAATTTATAAGATAATCTTTTAATTCATATATAAATTTCCACAATTCCTTGTTTCTATCCGGTGTCATATCAAATATTTTTTCTAATGCCCCCGTTATCCATTTTGATTTATCAGATAAACGGGGGTAATCATAGTCTTCTAACCAAGACTCTAGTTCTCCTACTTTTACAATAAAAAGGCCAATGGAAGCACAATCTTTATATAGACTATTAAAAGCATTTAATGTTTCTCCATTTAACGCCTTATATCCTATTTTTTTCAATTCATAAAATTCACTTGACTCTTTACAAATTTTTTTTAATTCTCTTTTGATATTAATTAAAATAGATTCTGATTCTTCTTCAGCAAAAGATGGTATTTTAGAAACTTTTTCCAACTTACTTAATAAATTATTTAATATATCAAACTTACTTCTTTTTTGAACTTCTTCTAATATTTTTAATCTATTTTGAAGAATTATATTTTTTAGATTAGCATCTGCTATCGTAATAAGATTCTTTAAATCTTCTTCTTCTCTAATTATGTCTATATCAGTTATTGCAGCATGCTTTATTCCTAATTTTTCATATGGAATTAATAATTTTTTGATTGTTTGCTTGTTATGTGCATGGACAAAATGAATTTCATCGGCTGCTCCTACATTCTGAAACGCTCTTTGATAAAACGTTGAATCTGCATCTGCCTCTGTAATAACAACCCCTTTATAGAACATTCCTTCTAAAACCCTTGACGATGATAATAATGGATCATAAATAATTTCATTAAGGGTGCCTGAATCAAGGACGTTTACATGCATGTCATCATTTTGAGAACGATCCATGTGTATTATAACTGCATCTCTTGTTGAGGATAACAATCCTCGCAAAAAATCAGCACTGTGAGTCGCAATAATTATTTGTTGATCATCTTTTACTAATTGAGAAATATGTTGCCCCAATTGCATAGCCTGTGGAGGATGCAGAAAGGCTTCAGGTTCATCTATTAATATCATTGGTCTTTTAACTGCAACTAGAGCACTTATTATACCTACTATACTCCTGATACCATCACCTTGATTATCTAATAATTGATATTTTGCTAATTCTGGCAACGCATCTATTGGATTGTTTGGAATATTTAAAAAATCATCACCAAACCTTATTTTTAAATGCCCCAAACCTGTATAATCTAGATATATATCCTTATTAAATATTTTTTTTACTATTTTTCTTACAGTATTAATAGCATTATTGCCAGATAAAAATAAAGTATCTAGTAAACTTTGAGCTCCATTTATTAAAGGATCATTTGTTGTGCGGCTTTTAGATAAAATTAAACGATTTTCTGTATTTAAATATGTAACTATTCCTGGACCAATTACTGAATGAAAATATCGCTTTTCTGCTATGCTATTATTTATTGCATTTTTGATATTAGCCCCCGATATTGTAGTAACCGCATTCTCCAACTTGGGATTTAAATGAATTAAATTTTCTCTACCATTAGCATTGCGAATATTTAATTTGTATACATTAGCTATTTCTTCAAAAGAGTTTGGTATTTGTTCTTCCAACTCATCAATTAAAACATTATTAACATTTTCCCCGGATACTATTGCAGAAATATCTTTTAAAACTTGTGTTTTACCACAATTATTTGCTCCGACAAGAACATTAATACGTCCTAACGTAATTCTAGTTCTATTTTTAAAGGTTAATGATTTGATTTCGTATTTATACAACTAAAAATCCTCATACTTATCTGCCTTATGATTAATAATGATAACACAAAGATTGTATTCGAAATTTTATTTATTTTTCAAAATCATCTTCAAAACCTCTTATATTATCAAGTTCAATATTGTATCGTTTGCCAGTTTTATCTACACAAGTCGCAAAATCGACAGTTTTATCAGCAAATTTGTTTTCCCATAGGCAAATCAACAAACCAATTTCTTGAGTTTTTAAGTTTAAAATCTTTGTTCCGTATAATTTATAATCTTTTTCAGTCATTATTTTCCTTTCTTACTTCGATTTTTGAATATATTTCATACGGCTTTTCTGGAGCAAATAAAAATTCTTTTAAAAATACATACAATTCGCCGCTTGGACTTTCGCATAAAACTGTATCTTCACTATAAAAACCAATGACCGTATATTCTCTGTTGTCATTGATTTCCCATCCGCGGATTTTCTTTAATTTGTATCTACCGTATTGTTTAATCATATTTATTCCTTTTGTTACACAATACATCACTCTTTTTGGATAAAATATCAACTTGGATTCCTGAAATCGTATCATTTGGACACATTTGGGACTTGATGTTTCTATGAAACAGAGTTATCCTGTGTGTACCAAAACTTTATTTACCCCGAGGCTAATTATGAAAAAACAAACATTGGCAAAAGATGCCTTTAAACTTTATTCTGAAAAATTTATGTCATTAGAAGATATCGCAAGACAACTTCATTTGAACGAAAGAACGCTCCGCCGATGGAAAAA
>CACXGY010000036.1 GCA_902767275.1 uncultured bacterium
AATACGGAAGCGCTTGAATTAAGGGCAGACAGATATTACTATTTGTGCAAATTTGATAAATCTGTTGCTGACTGTAAAAAACTAACAAAACTTGAACCTGATAATCAAAGGTATTATTACGCTCTTGCCCGCAGTAAAAATGGTGAAGGTAAATATAAGGATGTCATTGAAGATTGCAGCAAATCTATTGAGTTAAACGGAAACGAAGTTGATACGGATGTATTTTTCTTAAGAGCAAAAGCCGAATACAAACTCAAATGGTATGACAAAGTTATTGATGATACGACTGTTGTAACTTCGCTCGACGAATCTTTTGGCGGGTATTATTACAGGGGACTTGCTCATTACAAGCTCGGCCATTGTTTTCAAGCTGTTTCAGATATCTGCAAAGCAATAGAGATAAAATCGGATGTATTGGAAACCTATGACGATAAACTTCCGAACTTGCTTAAACTTTGGGTAGGGGCAGGGGTAAATAAAAAAGATAAAACAAAACCTCAAAACTCTAAAACCGAACGACCAATCGGGCTTGCACAATTAAAAAAAGAAAGGAATATATAACTATGGCAGAATTAAATGAAGTAAAAATAAACGAAAGAGAATTGAATGAAATAATGGAAAAACTTCACATGGAAGAACGGACATATCATGAATTATTGATGAGATTGTCATACGCTGAAAAATGTTCAAAAGAAACTACTCATTTGGAAAGTGAACAAACAAATCTTGAAAAAAGGATTGAGATGCTGAAAAACCAAATTCCTGATTTTTCAGCAGAAACTTACGATAAATACAGATTACTGATTAGAGCAGAAGATCAAATCAAAGGTATTAAAAAACGATTATCTAAAATGATTCGGTACAAAGATCCGTCTGAAATAGAGTGTCTTAAACAAAAGGTAAATGAATATGAAAAAATATTAGAACAGTTAAAATCATACACTACTGACTCGGAAATACTGTCAGAGAAAAATCATGAAATAAAAAATATTGAAACAGTAGAATTTATAGAAAATAAAATAAAAGAATTAGAAGATAAAACGGAAACTGTAAAAGAAGAATTATATAAATTAGAGTTAATAAAAGCACAACAAGGTGACAACAAAATCATACAAATTGTTGAAAATGCAAAAATAAGCGGTGTTCACGCTCCATTATACAAATTAGGAAAAGTTGATGAAAAATATTCGACTGCAATAGCGGCTGCTATTGGTGGCAGAATGGAACATATTGTTGTTGATGATTCTGATGTCGCAGTAAAAGTCTTTGAGGTTATCCGTTCAGCTAAAATAGGACGTATTGCCTGTATTCCGCTTGATAAAATCAATAAAGCTCCTGCGAATCCAGAACTTCCTGAAGATGATGGAATTATAGATTTTGCAATTAATTTGATAAATTTTGATGACATCTACCTTAACGCTTTTTACTATGCTCTTGGTGAAACGCTTGTGGTTCGAGATGATAAGGTTGCGAAGAAACTCCTTCACAAATATAGAATGGTCACTCTTGACGGAACACTCTACGAAAAAACAGGTGCTATTGTTGGTGGTGAGATAACTTTGAATAACAGATTCAAGTTTTGTACTAAAAAAGTTTGTGATGAGGAATTATTTTACCTTGAGCATCAACTTTCAGAATTAGACTATGAAAGAAATATGTTATTACGTGAGAGAAATTATGTAATGGCAAGACAAAATAAAAAATAACTATGCCCAAATCTGTCGTAGGGTGATGTTAAAGTAAAAATATAAAAACAGATAAAGGAGTAAAAATTATGGATAAAGATAACGAATTAAAGGCATACAAAAAACTCGCTGCCGTTTTCGGAACAACACCGGAAGAATTATTTGAAAGAGCAAATAAACCTACAGAGGGTACAAATAAATCTTTAGAGGAAGATTTAAGAACAGCTTTATCGAGTTTATCCCCCCGAGAACGTGACGTATTAAGATTACGTTTCGGGTTGGATGATGGAAGAAAAAGAACATTAGAGGAAGTTGGGGTATTATTTGGAGTTAGCAGATATAGAATCCGCCAAATAGAAGCGAATGCTATTAAAAAATTAAAACAACACTCTGAAAACAAGTAGAATGTCCAAATCTGACACAGGTGTAAATCATAATAAAGGTATAAGAAAGGACGGTTTGATTATGATAACACGAACAATACCAATAGATCTTGGAAAAGCACGAGCAGCTTTCAACGAAATGAAAGATAGATTAACTAAACAAGAACAGGATTTGATAAATGCTCTTTTTGAAATCGAGAATAGAACTCCTAAATCTAAAGAAGAATTTGAAAAAACATATAAGCTTGATAATGAGCAAATGAAGTCTGTTCTGCGAGATGTTCTAATTAAATGCGACAAAGAAATGAAAGAAATACAATATGCTACTCATTTACATATATCGGATAATATATGGATAAAACCGGGGGATATAGTAGAAATTGAAATGAGAGTAAGCGAGGATCCCATAGAAACAAAAAGTGGTCTAACTGTTTGGTATGAGATAACCTATAAACTTAATGATAAAGTATTGCACGATTTTAGTTTTGATTTGCCAGAGGATCAAAAATATGAAGATATTTCGGAATATATAGATGCTTCTATAATGACAGATTTAGAAGTTACTGACTATGAAGTATTTGAAGAAACTGGGGACGGGTTTTGGGAAACGGCAAAAATAAAAGTTAAATCGCTTAAAGAATTATAAAAAAGGAGGACTAAACTATGATGGACACATACCATATGGAGTATTACACCAAAGACGGACGCAGAGTCGGTGTACAAATATCAGCATATTGCTCACAAGATGTAATAAACTATGCAGAACAACTGCCAAACTATAATTATATGGCATCATATCCTGAAAAAATTAGATCAGGAAACGATAATACGTGGTAAAGGGGAAATGAGCGGAGAAAAAAGTTCAAATGAAAGTATTGATAATTGTAGCAGCAATTATAGCGATTATTTATACGTGGTTGCCTTCTTATAAACAGGAGGCAATCCTTGAACTTTATAAATCAATGCAAAAAACTTTTTTAGAATCTTTTGTTGGCGGAATTGAAAAAGGCAGAAAACAAATAAACTCTAATCTGTACTTTATTATGTACTTATTGTGTCTGTTTTGCGGTTACATACTATATTTTGGCTTTTATTTTATTCAGGGTATTTTTATGCTTATGACAAGACTGGATGAGTATTATGAGCAAAAATAATGAATATTTGAAAATATTGGGTTTAGATGATGATTTCAAGAACTTAAGTCCTAAAGAGCAGGAAAAAGCTCTTGCAAAAGCGTGGCGGAAGTTTTCAATGAAATGGCACCCTGATATTAATAAAAGTTCTGATTCTGAAAAGAAATTCAAACAGGGTAATGAAGCAAATGAAAAGCTGAAAGAGGCTATCAAAAACGGGGCGTTTAAATTTCATAATAATGAAAAACAAACACATTATGAATACAAAACAAAAGACAAAAAAACAGATAATTCGTACGAAAATTACAATACATACAGTTACGCTCAGACACCGCCAAAAGATAATAACTTCTTCCAAAAAAGTATGGCTACAATGATAATTATTATGATAAGTTTTTGTTTGTGTTCTATGGAAAGCAATAAAACTCCAAAATATCCGATTACAAAAGTTCCGACAGAACAAACTATCCAATCAGAAACAAAATTAGAAACAGAGACAACAACAGAAACAAAATCAGAAAACGAAGAACAGGAAAATCAAAAGCAGGAAGAAGAATCTGTAATAACTTCAATCATTCAGGATGATATAGAAGAAGAAATAGTTAATGAGGAATCAACAGAAGAAAATATTGATGAATCAGATCAGGATGTAATTTACTAAAGGGATAGGGGTAAATAGGGGTAAATAGGGGTAAGGTAGTTTGCATTTTTGCCGACAGCCTTAGTATAATAAGTAAAAAATTATGTGAAAAAGGGAAAATAATTATGACAGACGAAGTAAAAGATAAAAATCAGGAATATTACGAACTTGGATACAAAGCATCCGAAGAAGGAAATTATGAACTCGCAATTGAATATTATAAAAAGGCAATTGAAGTGATGCCTAATGATGCAGATTCATATAATAGTATTGGTCTTGCATTAAGCAGAATGGGACAATATGAAGACTCTATCAAATATTTTGATAAATGCATAGAATTATTCCCTAAACATTATAAAGCATACAAAA
>CACXGY010000037.1 GCA_902767275.1 uncultured bacterium
TAGGGTAGACTTTAGTCTACCGATACTTATTTATCGGCAACCCTTCCCTAACCCTTCCCTTGCTAAGGGCAGGGAATTCTGTCCTTGACAAGGGAAGGACAGAGGATGGGTTACTGATTTTGTAAATATGTGCTAAACATCGCACTCGACTGATACTTCATGTCTTTGAAATCGGCAACCCCTCCGGCTTTGTAATCACAAAACCGCAACAAAGCCGACTCCCCTTGTTAAAGGGAGTTATTATAAAACATGACTTCAATAATCGGCAACCCTTCCCTAACCCTTCCCTTGCTAAGGGCAGGGAATTCTGTCTGAACTGTACCCCAAAAAGTGGACAAAAATCTCGCTTGATATGATTTAATAAAAAAGAAAGGGTACAGAAATGAGATTTACAAAAAAACAATTAAAAAAATTGAGTTTTTAAATGTCCTTTTATGTCAAATAATCCAGAATTGCTCCGCCGATTTCTTCATTTGGATCAAATAATTGAGGTTCTTTAGGCGGATTTATAGAGTTTTGAATAAGCATTTTTACTAATGGTCCGAATGCATCCGGAACTTTTGTTTTTCTATATATTCCTGCCAAAAATGTTTGGATGTTAGGAGATTTTGTATCATTAAACCTGGAAAGTGCAGGATAAAGTTTGTCTACATTTTTAACTCCGTTTTCTGTTAATCTGTCGGCTATATAGATTGCTTCACATATTTCACCTTCATTATTAGAAGTTTTTAAGGTGTCATATAATAGCGGTAAAGTTTCTTCTTTTTTACTTATGTAATACAACACCTTTATTCCGTCAAATTCGCAGTGATTATCTTGCTTTGACGGCATTTTTATGTAATTTGATTGTATTGGTGTTATTGTCATTATTTAATCTTTCTAACTGTATACATAAGGTGCACCGTTTTTAATTTCGTTGAGAATGTTATCTGCAACTATTTTAAGTTCTTCTTTTGGTTTACCGTTTTTCTTTTGTCTGTAAAATTCGTCGCATAACGGTAATATAGAAGCATCTTTTTTTGATTTAAAGTTTCTTAATTCTGTTGCGACAAGTCGTTTTTGCAGATTTAATTCGGTATCTGCATTATATTTTTTTACTTGAACATCTTTTATTGCATTGGCAGTCAGTTGCCCGAGATATGCAGTTGCGGTTGCTCCTGTTATTCCAAAAAATAGATTTTTAAACTGTTGATTTTTTGAATCAATTAACCAGTTATAGAAAAATGCTTTGTAGTCTGAAACGTGCGAATAGAAAGTGTTTCTGTCTTTTCCCGAACCACCTAGTGCACTATTTGCATTTTCTGTGGATTTGTTTATATTGAATAGGCTGTCTTTTATAAACTGTTGTTTTTCTTCCTGATTATTCCATTTCATTTTTTCAGCGGTAGATGTGACAAAATCTGTATCTGCTGAAATGTCGACAAACAAATTTCCAATTTTTTCTCTGTCAATTTTATTTGCCATATCATAACTTTCTTTTCCCATTGTTTCAGGGTTATGATTGTTTGTCTTTTCTGCGATTTCAGTGATAACATCTTTTACTTTTTCAACTCCCCTTTTCATCGCTTCATTTCCGCTTCTGAGGTTTTTCATAGACAGGTATCCCAACCCTACAATTGCTCCGGTAGAAACAGCCCCAAGTACCATATATCCGAGATTTTTAAGAATATTTCCGGATTTTTTATTATTTGGGGTTCGTTCTCTTTTTTTGAAACTGATACTACTGCTGAAATTTTCTTTCGAGTTGTTATTTTCTTCATCAGATAAAGCACCGTTAAACTCTTTTGCTTTTTGTGCAAGCATACTTCTGATTATTTGCATTTTCCCTGAAAAAGATTGGGTTTCAACGGCGATTAAGTTTTCTTGTAAATCTTTGTGAATATCTGCTTCTTTCTTTTTAACCCAAACATCCCTAAATCCTTCGCAGAAGGTTTTGCCCATAAATGCCATCGAACTGAATACGGCAAGTCCTGCCGCTGCCATTGCAGTCTTTTTCGTAGGATTAGCGACCATTCTGTATATAGCCTGATCTATTTCTTTATTAACGCAGACATTTCTGGTCATAGAGGGTAGTTTTTTAGGAAGTTCGACATCGACTGCATCTTTTGCTGATTTTGCAAAAAGATGAGTTAGTCCTGCGAGTGCAGCCATAAACCCTACAGTTGCTCCTGCAATAGGCAGAAGTCCTTTTTCTTTTTTTGTATTCTTTTCGTATAATTTGTCAGGTAATTCAACCGTATCGGCTATCATAAGCGAGTTGTATGATTCGCTTAACGGAATATTTGAATTAACAAGTACTCCTTCTTTCACAGACTGAGCAATTTTTTGTTGTGTCTGTGTAAGGTTTCTGCGTATTCTTTGACTTTCTAAATCCTGATTAATATTCATTTTCTATAGTTTCCTCTGTTGGTTCTTTTGATATTTTTTCTAATAAATTTTTAAGTTTATCTAATTGTTTTTCAAATGCTACCATTACTTCATTTTCATCTGATTCATTATCCGCTTCAAATAGTGTGAAGATTGAAAATAGTTTTTTCTTAATCCGTTTAGTGAAATCAGATACTTTTTTGTTAACAGCGGCTTTCAGTTCTCCGTATACTGCAGCGAGTTTATCAGAGATATCTGCCAATCTCCCCGATATACTAGCGAGAGTGTTAAGTACGGCTGACGGCATATTTTTAAGTGTGTTCACTACGGGAAGGACTAATCTTTGTGCAACAAAAGCAATCGGTTTTGTCAACACATTTTGACTCATTGCTTGAATAAATTGAGTCAATTTTTCTGCGGATTTTGCCATATTTGCTTCAAATTTAGCCATATTAATAAGGTGCTGTTGATAGTCTGCTTCTTTTGCCATTCTGGCATTTTTAAGTGATTTGAGAAATGCACCGATAGCAGCACACTCGTTCCAACTCATTTCTCCGGGTTTAGCGGAGAAGTCGGCAGTTTTAGGCTGTGTACTCATTCCTCCGGAACAAATGGGACAAGCCCCCGGCGGCAGACCGTGCGGACATAACCCTGCACGGGTAGAGTTGACTGAAGATACTCCTACACTCACTATTATCCTTTCTGTGATAGTTTGGGCAATGTTTTGTTCCGAAACATTGCTAATTTTAGGTATTCCGACTTTTACGGCTGCGGCACAGTTGAAGATATTCACTTCATTTCCCTGCTTTTATTCTAGATAATCAATTTGTATAATCAATAAAATGTAACGATAGTGTAACGATTAGGAGTGTAAAATTTTCGATTGTAACGAATGTAACAATTTCTCGACATGCTGAAACTGCATGGGTTTTGAACAACTTTATATACATGACGTATTAGAGAGTTTTATTACCATGGTAGATTTTTCAAACAGAGATTTAAATTTAAATAATTCTACGTCCGTTCAACCAACCAACCAACCAACAACGGAACAGCAGGAGGTCGTAAAAAAAGACCTTCCAAAGGCTATTTTTGCCAATATGACTAAATTTGAGGCAAAAGAAGCAGGTTTACTCGATACGTTTATTGCGGCTAATAGTGATGGAGATGATGTGTTGACTCAAGAAGAAGTTGAGTCTTATAATGCGAAAAATCCATCGGCAGAAACTGCTGAATATACCCCTGTTCGTGTTAAAAATAGTATAGATTATTTGGTACCGTATTTGGAAATAGAAGATTTAGATATTGCAACAGAAGAAGTACGAGAGCATTTTAAACAAGCCGATACAGATAATGACGGTAAAATTTCTGAAGAAGAATTCGTTATTTTCCATATAAAAAATCAATTATGGAAAACTCGTGTTAAAGATGACCAACTTGGTCTTAATAATGTACAATTACAAGGTGGTTACTATACTGTTCAAAAGGGTGATACTATCGAAGATATTGCAAAAGTATTTGGGGTATCTCCTCTTGATATTTATAATTTAAATAAAGATGATATAAGTGATTTTACAAATTTGGCAGCCGGACAAAAAATAAAATTGTCAGGTTTGAAACATGAAAATGATGAAGAACAGATAAAAATAGATACAAAAATTTTTAGAATAATTACATCAAAAGATGAGAAAAATACAAAAGAAAAAATAGCAAATTTTGTAAAAACACAAAAGCCTATAGGAAATTTAAAAATCTTTGTTGGAATGACATACGAACAGGCAGAAAAAATAGGTGGAGAAACTCTTGCTCAATATAATGCTATAACTAGCAATACAAAAATAACAATAACTGAAAAGATGTTTGCTCAATATAAAAAGAATATGTATAAAATAACATCTGAGCAGATGCTTGATTTCGCAAAAGATGTTATTGGTAATGAATTTGATGTTGAGGACATTAAATTCATGGTTGATACATTTGTGCCGACTCTCATTGACAATACAAACATGTCTAAATCAGAGACGGCTAAACAAACAAAACAAAATATAGACAATTTGGTTGCTAAAGCAACAGGTTCTGCAAAAGAGAATTGGCAAACAAATAGTTCTGAAATAAGCCATCAGTTTTATTCTGATATACAATCATTGTTTGCAGAAGATTTAAAGAGTGAAAACGGTACTTATGCAACTCATAAAAAGAGATTAAAAGACGGTAAATATACTACTTTTGAAAAAACACAATTAGGTCTTAACGGAGAATTAACCGATGAACAAGTTGAACTCTATGCTAAAAAAGCGGCAAAAGGGGAGTATATTGTTGCAGTTATTCAATCGTTAAGAGAAGCAATTAATAATCATGATGATGATCAGATTATGGTTTTGATTGCAAACACAAGCAGTCAATTCTTTGAAGATCCTGACGTTCAAGCAATAGTTGAAACATACGGTTTAAAAAGCATTGTAGATGAAGCAAAACGTATGTTTGCAGCAAATTCAATAGCAAGAAATAATGACAGAAGTCTTGGCGAAATGAATACGTTTGTTGCTAGTGTGTATACTGCAACATTGGCTGAAAATGCTGATGCTGAATCATTCCAAATTTTCGCCGAAAATCATGCAAATGATATTGATTTAATTCAAGAAGTTACTCAAGTTGTAATAGATAAACTCCCTGAAGGAGAAAAGAAAACCGCATTGCAAACAGCAATAAATAATGCAATAGAAACTGTTCAACAAAATGGCGGTGCAACTTCTTCCGGCCGATCTGTTACTAAAGCAGGTAACGCAACTCAATCAGGTAATGCGGTTACCGGAAACCATACGGCTGTGGGCAATAATGCCGGAAGATATTCTGCGGCAGACATTGCTCAGTTTGTTACCAATCCGCAACAATTAGTCGAAGCAAAAAAAGTTGCTGATTTAAGATATCAGTCTGAAACATTCTATAAAACGCCATCAAGTGTAGTGAAACAACCAACCAAGTCTGAGATTCAAAAACAACAATTTATTGCACTTCAACAAGAAATGCATGCAAGAAGGGTTAAGATGAGAGCATCTCTACAAAGCAAATCTCTTTCTGAAGTGATTGGAGTGATGTTTGATCATTATAATCAAATGCCTGCAGATATTAAGTTAAAGTTCGTTGCTCACATTCAAGCACTCGATCCTGATACTCAATGTGAAACCTATATTAAAGGTTCTGATGATCTTAAAAAATTCATGAGAAAAAATAATGCAATGAACAATGAAAAAATGATAAATTATTTCAAAAAACATCCTGCTGAATTAGCAAGAGCAAATAAATCCGTTCAAGTTGAATATATGAAAGCACAAGCAGAACAAATAAAACATGAAACCGGTGCAACTTTAACAAGTACTTTAAGCAGTCAAGATCCTAAAAAGGTATCTCACTGGCATGAATATCCGTTCTGGAATAAATAGTTTATTTTACCGCACTTTCGTTAAAGAACCCTGAATGATGGTACTCGAATCCTTTCAAGTTACCTTTTTTGCTATATATAGGGGTAAAAGCAATTCCGAAGGCTTGACGTTCGCCATTTTTATAGACTGCTTTTGATTCTGCATAAGCAGGTGCATTATCCACATATCTTGATACAGCATCTTTTGTTTCAAAAGTTTGTGTAGTGCCGGCACGTTTCAGGCTAACATGTTTTGCTTTTCCAATCGGTTTACCATATTTTTTATTAACAATATTTACATGTTCTCCGGATACTATGTTTATGAACCCTTGAATTTTGTCTTTTGTATTATCAATAACTGCTCTTATCTTAGGAATGTTATAATAATCTCTATCTCCGCCTGTATACTTTCCGTTAGCATCTTTTTGCCCAAATTTAAACGTATCTACTAAATCTTGATTTCTGACTTTTACTCTTTTAGAACCGTTAAGATGTGCTTCCATATAGTGTAAACATTTTTTCATGTTTTCATCGGAAACTATGCGTTTACCGTCTGTTGTATAAAAATAGACATGGTAACCCGCTTTGAAAGTTGGACTGTTAACTGCTTTTGCATCCATTTGAATTACTCCTTAAACAGCATCGTGACCTGTTTGCCATCTGTGGTCGATTTGTGCTTTTTTCTCGTTAACATTCAAATATGATTGGAATAAATTTATTGCTAATGCACCTGCAGCCGCTAAACCAGCAAAGACTTTTCCTTTTTTAGAGAATGTTTTTTCTGATTTTTGAACTTTATTTGCTATAGCATCTATTCCTAAAACACTTGCAGCAGCAACAACACCGTAGGCTGCTCCCTTTATTGTTCCTTTTGTATATTCAACAGAAGCAACCACACCTTTTTTGAAACTTGCGTATGCTCCTCTCATTTTTGCCCAGATTGATTTTTTAGGCTTCTTCTCAACAGCAGGTGTTTCTGCTTGTTCTTGAGGTTGTGCCTGAGGTGTGATTTGGACTTCATCTGCTTGAGGTTCTGTATTTACAGTCGGTTTAGGACTTGGTTGTGTTTGATGAGGTACTCTTGTTCTAAAATCATCAAACCCTGTGTAGGTTGTACCTGTGTTAGCATTTAATATTACTGTCATATTCACACACCTTCATTTGATACTTTGCAATTACATTAAAACATTTCAAGGTTTAAATTTGCTTAATTATTAACAAAATTTTACAATAATGTTAAGCGAAATTTAGGTCTATGATACAATGTTTTTATCAATATAATTAAGGAGAAAACATGAATACAGTTGTTATCGTTGGCAGAGCAGGCCGTGATGCTGAAATAAAGTATTATGAATCAGGCAAAAATCGTGCTACTTTTTCGCTTGCCGTAAACAGATGGGATAGTAAAACTTCATCAGAAGTGACTGATTGGTTTAATATTGAAGTTTGGGATAAACAGGCAGAATTTGCAAGCAATTATCTTAAAAAAGGCAGACTTGCCGCAATAGAAGGTCGAATCAGAACAAGCAATTGGACTGATCAGTCAGGCGAAAGCAGACAGTCTTATATAGTTACTGCTACCAATATTCGTTTGTTAGGTTCTAAGAAAGATGCTGAATAATGATTATATCTAATTTAGTCGGAATTATTGCGGATGATTTGACAGGTGCTAATGATACGGCATTACAGTTCAGAAAGTGTGATGCAAAAACTAAGATTTTGCTCGATTATTCTGTACCGCCTGAAAATGATTCCGACACGGAAATATGGGCAATCTCTACCGAATCAAGAAATGTTGATTCAGAGGTTGCAAAATGCAGAATAATTGAAACGATTGAGAATTTGAATAAAAATCTTAATCTGGAGTATTTTTATAAAAAAATCGATTCAACCGTTAGGGGAAATATTGCGATTGAAACTCTTGCTATGGTTGAAAAACTAGGATATGACGCTTCTATTATTATTCCTGCATTTCCGTCTGAGGGCAGAATCACGGTTGGCGGTTATCATTTATCAAAAGGTGTTCCAATCGGCAGAACAGAAATGGCAAGAGATCCGCATTCTCCGATTACGGAATCTCATATCCCGTCGTTGTTCAAATCTCAACTTCCGAATGAAGAACAAGAAATTGTTGGTTCTATCGGACTTAAAACGGTTATGAACGGTGCAGGCCCTATATTGATGAAAATAAATGAACTTATCAAAGAAGGAAAAAAACTCATTGTTGCAGATTCTTCAAGTTTAACAGATATTGAACAGGTTGTTCTTGCAATAAATAAATCAAATTATAAAATTCTTCCGGCAGGCACGGCTTCTACGGCAACGATAATTGCCAAACAATGGCTTCCTGAAACTGAAGATGAAGATTGCTCCTGTAAAGAAGTCGTAATACCTAAGTTACCTCGATTGATTATTTCAGGTAGTGCCACTCAAATCAACTCTAATCAAATAGAACAGTTAGAAAAAAGTTATGATTACGATAATATTTGTTCTATCCCTTTAACAGCAGATGTTGTTGTTGAAGAAATTGATGAGAATCTGATAAATAAGATTATTGAAAATTTGGATAATAATAATACCGTATTAGTGCATTCTTCAAAGTTACTGGAAAATTATGACGGATTCTCTGAAGATTGTTTAAAAGGTGATTATACAAGAGCAAAATTCGCAAGCAGGATAACTGATTTTCTTGCTGAATTAACTCAAGAAATAGTTAATCGCAGAAAAGTTGTTTTGATTACTTTAGGCGGAGAAACTTCTTATAAATGTTGTAATGCGATATTATCAAAAGAACTCACTATGCAAGATGAAGTTGCTCCGGCGATTGCATTATGCGTCGACCATAAAGGACAATGGATTATTACTAAATCCGGAAATTTGGGAAATTCAAATACACTAATTGAGATTTTGAATTATATAGACAGACATGAACAACAATAAAATAGCAATTACAACAGGAGATATTAACGGAATAGGTATTGAAATTACGGTAAAGGCTTTAAGGTCTTTGAAAGTTCCTGCTGATAAAATTATAATTCTGACTAATAAATCGGAGTTTGAAAAATTTTATCCTGAAAATAAATACGAAATAATTGATATTCCGTTTGAGGGAAATATTGAATACGGAAAGGTTACCAAAAACTCTGGAGAGTTTGCATTTCAGTGTTTGAAAAAAGCGTGTGAGATTAAACCTAAAGCAATTGTTACAGCACCGGTGTCAAAAGAAGGTTTACATCTTGCAGGACACAAGTTTAACGGTCAGACAGAAGTTATAGAAAATTTTCTTGCTCGAGACGGGCAGAAAGCGGAGATGTTATTCGTTTCAAAAGGGTTTAATGTGTTGCTTTTAACAAGACATTGTGCATTAAAAGATGTTTGTATAACAAAAGAATTGATAGTTGAAAAAGTCAGAAGATTAAAAGAATTTTATAAAAAATATTATAAAAATTCCGAACCAAAGTTTGCACTATGTTCTCTTAATCCGCACGCAGGAGAAGGCGGGATATTAGGTCAAGAAGAAGTAGATACAATAATTCCTGCTGTTGAGATTTTGAGAAAAGAGGGAATAAATATAACTGAACCGTTACCATCCGATACCTTATTTATTGATGCAGCAAAGAATTATTTAAAAGGAGAAAAAGCACCCTATGACTGTTATATAGCGATGTACCATGATCAAGGGTTAATACCTATAAAGACTGTCGCAGGAGATAAAACCGTTAATATGACAATCGGGTTAGATATAATCCGAACCTCTCCTTCACACGGCACGGCTTTTGATATCGCAGGTAAGAATATCGCTGACGAATCTTCAATGATTGAAGCAATAAAATGTGTTTTATAAGAAGTTATTCCTTGACAAAGAAAAGCCCTGGAATAGTTAAATGATTTTGAAGGAAAAAAGTATTTGTATACATAATAATATATGTTTTTTACCTGAAAATATCTCAATACTTTTAAAATAAAAACTTTTATGTTATTATCAATATATTAAAAGGTTAAGTATAATTATAGTGAACATAAGGAGCATATATGATTTCTGTAAACGATTTTAAAACAGGATTAACATTACAATTAGACAATGGTCTTTGGTCAGTTGTTGAATTTTTACACGTAAAACCGGGAAAAGGTGCTGCATTTGTACGTTCAAAACTTAAAAATGTTGAAACAGGACAAGTTGTTGAAAAGACATTCAGAGCCGGAGAAAAAGTTGCAAAGGCTACTCTGGACAGACGTGAAATGCAATATTTATACAAAGAAGGTAAAGATTTCGTTATGATGGATAACGAATCTTATGAACAAATGCAATTAACAGAAACACAAATTGGAAGTGGTATCAAATATTTGAAAGAAAATATGATAGTTCAAGTACTTATGCACGATGGAAATATCATTGGAGTAGATATTCCTGCTCACGTTGAACTTGAAGTAGTTGATACTCCTCCTGCTGAAAAGGGTAACACCGCTCAAGGCGGTTCTAAACCTGCAACGTTAGAAACAGGTGCGGTTGTAAACGTTCCATTCTTCGTTTCTAACGGTGATATAATCAGAGTTGACACACGAAGCAACGAATATTTAGATAGAGTTTAATAAACAACACTAAGAAACTAATGCTCTGTTTTTAGTTTTATCGTACTATGTTTTATTGGCTTAGTATTTTAAGTAAAAGAGGAAAACTATGAAATTTGAAACTGAATATATAGAAAAATTAGCAAAAATTATTGCTGATAACGAATTAACTGAAATCTCATTAGAAGATGGAGAACAGGCAATTACAATACGTAAAGATTTACCTGAGGTAATAAATGCAGGAGTTCCGGTTGCTGCACCGACAGTGGCACAAGCACCTGTCAGTCAAAACACTACACCTAATGCAGAACCTGCAAAAGAAGTTAAAAAAGGAAACGCGATTGTTTCTCCAATGGTAGGAACTTTTTATAGCAAACCTTCTCCTGATGCAGAACCGTTTGTAAAATTAGGGGATGTTATTTCAACAGGTGACGTCGTTTGTATAGTTGAAGCAATGAAAATGATGAATCAAATTGAATCGGAATTTTCAGGTAAAATAATTGAAATCTGCGTAGCAGATGGTGATGCGGTTGAATACGGACAACCTATTATGTATGTAGAATAAATAGTGAATAGTGAACAGAAAATAGTGAATAGAAACTCTGTTCACTATTTATTTATTTGGTGAGGATAGAAAATTGTTTAAAAAAGTTTTAATAGCAAATCGAGGCGAGATAGCAGTAAGAGTAATCAGAGCGTGTCGAGAACTGGGGATACCTACAGTTGCAATATACTCTACCGCAGATGCGGAATCATTACACGTCAGACTGGCAACAGATGCATATTGTATAGGACCGGCACCAAGCAGTGAAAGTTATTTAGACATTAGTCGTATTATGGCAGCGGCAGAAGTTTCCGGTGCAGATGCTATTCATCCGGGCTATGGATTTTTATCTGAAAGAGCGGATTTTGCCGAAATTTGCGAACAAAGCGGAATTAAATTTATAGGTCCTACATCTGAAGCAATGCGAAAAATGGGTGATAAAGCGACTGCTCGTAAAACAATGATTGAAAACAAAGTCCCTGTAACACCCGGGACAGGAATTGTAAAAACGCCGGAAGAAGTTAAGGCATTCGGGAACAAAGTCGGCTATCCTGTTATTCTTAAAGCAACTGCAGGCGGCGGTGGTAAAGGTATGAGAGTATGCCGCTCTGATGAAGATGTTGATACTAATTTAACTTTATGCCAACAAGAAGCACAGAGTTTCTTTGGAAATCCTGATGTATATGCTGAAAAATTCCTTGAAAACCCAAGACATATTGAAGTTCAAGTTTTAGGAGATAGTTTCGGCAATGTTATTCACCTCGGAGAAAGAGATTGTTCTATCCAAAGACGACATCAAAAACTTTTAGAAGAAGCACCTTCTCCTGCTATAGATGAAAAAACCAGAAAAGAAATGGGTGCTGCTGCTGTTAGAGCGGCAAAAGCAATCAATTATGAAGGGGCTGGAACTTGTGAATTTTTACTTGACCACGACGGGAAATGGTATTTTATGGAAATGAATACCCGTGTACAAGTTGAACATTGCGTTACAGAAATGATTTCTCGTGTTGATATTGTGAGAGAACAAATTCGTGTTGCGGCAGGGGAAAAATTAAGTTATACCCAAGACGATGTTCAATTAAGGGGTCACGCTATAGAATGTCGTATCAATGCTGAAAATCCTGAAAAAGATTTTATGCCTTGTCCCGGTAAAATTGACGGATATTTTGCTCCCGGCGGATTTGGTATAAGAGTAGATTCTCACGTATATCCCGGGTATTCTATTCCGCCTTATTATGATTCTATGATTGGGAAACTCATCTGTTGGGGCGAAACAAGAAATGAAGCAAGAAGAAGAATGTATCAAGCGCTAAAAGAATACGTTATTACGGGAATTTCTACAACTATTCCGTTCCACCAAGATATTATTGAGGATGAAGTATTTATAAGCGGAAACTTTAATACAGGGTTTATTGAAGAGTACTATAATAGAAAAAAAGAAGATTCTAAATAGTAATTAAAGTTCTATTATTTCTTTCTTTTTATCAGGTAATCTTTCGAGAGCCTCATCTTTGCATACCCTTAGATTTTCACAAAGAATACCGTTGATATAATAAGGGATTTCTTTCCCTTCAACAGGTATACCCTTTTCAGTCAAAATAGCCTCTTTTCTTGAATTAAAAAAAGAAACAAATTCTTTATCTGTATGTCTCGATGTTAAATTTGCCACATTTGAATATATATGATTATCTTCTTTTCTAAAAGTAACTGTTTCTCCTATATAGATACTGTTTCCCTTTGATTTATTAAACAAACCTTTTTTTGGATACCCAAACCCTATAGGTACAATGTTTACTTCCGGCATTTTATCCGTGAGTTTATTAACAATTTCTCCTGTTCCGAGTGCAAATTTGTTCTTTAAAGGCATATTTTTCCATATTGCATTTTTACCCTCAGGAAAAATGAATATATTACTCTCCCCACGAATAAATTCTCTGACTAAAGATAAAAATTGAACAGCATTTTTTCTTGAATCAGGGGAATTTAAACTAGCATCAATCGGAACAGCACCCATTTTTTCAAAAATTTGCTTATTTTGTTCGTCCATAGAAAGAATAATATCTTCATTCAGAATAATTCTGGGACGAGGACAACTATGTGCTTGTCCTGTCTTAACATATTCCTCCGAAAGCAAAGTAGTAAAGAATGCCAACATTTGAGGATCTTGAGTTTGCCTGTCATGATTCATAATAAAAATATGAGGTTTTCCGGATTTTGCAATCTTTTCAATCCTTTTATCCTCAAGATTTATTTCAAGTTCTTTCGGGGTAGATAACAATCTTCCGACCTGCGACATTATTCGCATATATTGCGGAGATTTACGCTCAACGGTTAACAAATCATTATATAATTGTTCATTATTTTGTTTTTGAAAATAATCACTGAACGTATTAACAACTTTCCGAGCGCAGAATTCTATTTTTCTGAAATGTTTTTCAGCATTAGAAGATAAACCGCCCCTAAATGTTGGTTGAAAAGTTGATGGATGTTGTTGATTGTAATAGTTGTTTTTAATAGGTGTTATCATATATTAATTTGGTGTTTTAGTATTAATTTTTACTTTCCCCATATTGTGAAAGAAGTTACCGACAGAACTGAAAAATGTTCCGATGACACTCGGATGATTATTAACAGTAGCAACAGTAGCAGGAGTTAACTCCGGTGCAGCACTTTGCATTATAGCAGGTACAATTCCTGATGAATTTATACCGGATGCTTGTGCGGAAAATGCTGTTGCTGCAACATCAGATGTAGTACCGATTGTATGAACTGCACTAAACCCTGAACCGGTTGAAGTTGCACTACCAAGAGTTGAAGATCCGATAGAAACTTCAGGAGTTAATAAATCTCTATAGACAGGAGAAAGTTTTTTCATTTTTACTCTTGCACGAAAAGATGTGTTATTAACCGGTTGTATACTCATTATTTACTCCTATATTATTTACATTAACGAATCTAAATAAAGTCCGGGATTACTTTTTTTACGGTGATAACAATTATCACCCACCATTTCAAACCATTCTTCTTGAACAGTTTTAGTATTTTCAATTCCGTGAGAAAACTCTGTTTCTAATTGTTTCGATGATGAAACAGCAGCATTTCTTAATGTAGTCTTAACTAATTTTGGAGTAATTGCTCCGACTTTCATATTTATACCCCTTATGTTTTAAACCGTAATATTGATACTACACTTAAAATTATCAGATTTCAACAAATGTTAAGCAACATTAAACTTAATCCTTTCCAAGAGCGGCTTTTAATCTTGCTTTTGCTCTTGCAAGAGCGGCTTCTGCACGCTTAGCATCAATTTCTGCTTTGCTTTCTGAAAGTCTTGCTTCTGCACGTTCTTTTGCGGATTTTGCTCTGGTTACATCGATATCATTTCCATCTTCAGCCAAGTCCGTAAGAATTGTCGCCACATTATCTTTAAATTGAAACACTCCGCCCATTGTTGTAAAAGTACGTGTAGTATTATCCTGAACAACTTTTGTTATTCCAATGTCAAGAGCCGTCATTACGGGAACGTGGTCTTTTAATATTCCAAACTCTCCGTCTACACCACGTGTGTATATCTCATTTACATCCTCATCAAAAACTACTTTATCATGAGTTATTATTTTTAAATGCATATAATCCTTTCAGAATTGACTATAAAGTTTTTGCTTTTTCAACTGCTTCTTCAATAGTACCAACCATATAAAAAGCCTGTTCAGGAAGGTTATCATGCTTACCTTCGATAATTTCTTTAAAGCCTCTTATTGTATCCTCTAATTTTACATATTTACCTGCAATACCGGAGAATTGTTCAGCGACAAAGAACGGTTGAGATAAGAATCTTTGAATTTTTCTTGCTCTGTTAACAGTTTCTTTGTCTTCTTCAGACAATTCATCCATACCAAGAATCGCAATAATATCTTGCAGTTCTTTGTATTTTTGAAGTATTTCTAATACCTTACGAGTTGTTTCGTAATGTTCATCCCCAACTATATTAGGGTCAAGCACTCTTGAATTAGATGCAAGAGGATCAACAGCAGGATAAATCCCTAACTGAGAAATTTGTCTTGATAAAACTGTTGAAGCATCAAGGTGCGAGAATGTAGTTGCAGGAGCAGGGTCAGTCAAGTCATCCGCAGGAACATATATAGCCTGAACAGATGTAATTGAACCGTCTTTTGTTGAAGTAATACGTTCTTGCAACTCTCCCATTTCCGTTGCCAGAGTAGGCTGATAGCCAACTGCTGACGGCATACGACCAAGCAGAGCAGATACTTCAGAACCTGCTTGAGTAAATCTAAAGATATTATCTATAAATAATAATACGTCTTGTTTTGAATAATCACGGAAGTATTCTGCCGCAGTAAGAGCGGAAAGCCCCACTCTCATTCTTGCTCCCGGTGGTTCATTCATCTGTCCGTATATAAGAGCAACTTTATCAAGTACACCTGATTCCTTCATTTCATTCCAAAGATCATTACCCTCACGAGTTCTTTCTCCAACCCCGCCGAATACGGACACACCTGAGTGTTCTTGTGCAATATTATGGATAAGTTCCATAATAAGAACGGTTTTCCCAACACCTGCACCACCAAACAAACCGATTTTACCACCTTTTTGATATGGCTGTAACAAATCAATTGCTTTTATACCTGTTTCAAGAATTTCTATATCGGTATTTTGATCGGTTAATTTTGGAGATTCTCTGTGGATAGGAAGATATGTATCTGTTTGAATATCTCCCATTTCATCTACAGGTTGTCCTATGACATTTAAAATTCTACCTAAAATCGGTTTCCCAACGGGAATTTTAATAGGTTCTGCCGTGTTTTTAACAAGCATTCCTCTTTTTAATCCGTCAGTTGATGACATAGCAACAGTTCTTACTTTATTTGCACCAAGCATTTGTTGTACTTCTGCCACAAGAATTTTGCCGTCATCCATTGTTATTTTTAAGGCATCATATATTTCCGGTAAATTTCCATGCGGGAATTCCACATCTATAACCGGTCCTATGATTTGTGTAATTTGACCTTCATCTAATCCCATATTATATTCTAATGTTGTCATAAAACAGTCCTCTTCTTATTAGTACTTATGGAATATATTGTACGATTAATTTAAAATTTTAGCAAACAATTTAAAATACTTATTAAATTATTAATGTCTAATATGCTCATAATCGTGATAATTCTCCGGAGTACTGTATTGTGTTGAACGTGACATTGTAAAACCGCCTTCTACATTAGTAATTATACGACGTGTTCCTTCGGGGAAATTTAAAATTGGTTTATTACGATAACCCATTAGCACCGGTTTTATTCTTGATACAGCCAAATCATTGAACATAGGTGTCGTACACCAAACTTTTACATTGGACATATTACCATATTTATCAACAGTAAAGGTAAACTTAAAAGTTGTACCCAGAGGAGCACTGATTTTCGTGTCCATCATAACCTGATTTTGAAGTCGGCTTCTCCAACGATTCCATGCAATAATTTCTTCTTGTTCCGTCAAAATAGGTTTCTCTTTATGAACAATCGGAGTTTGTTCACTCATTTTAATTTGTTTTGTTTGAGGGACTGATTGTTGTTTAGATGTTTTTTGCTTTTGCGGAACAGCATTTTGTACGGTTGTATTATTTTGAGATTTTTGAGTATTTGATTTTGAAACCTGTTGAGGCTTTGAAACTTGCTGCCGTTGAACATTCTGAGATTTCACAGGTTGTCTTACCGATTGCACAGGTTTGTTTGAATATTGATTATTATTGGTTACAAGTTTTTGTTGTTCAATATTATATCCGGAAGAAACAATCGGCTTATTTGCGGTTTGTACGGGTTTAACCTCCATATTTGCATCGGATGGTTGTAATTGTGCAGGCGGAAGTATAACCTGAGCAAATTCATATTCTGAATCCGTTATAATAGCCTGCTTATGCATTTCAGGTTTAAAAACAATAATAAAGAGGCTTATTAATGCTAATGAAACAAGATATATAATACTCTTTATATTCAACATAATTCGCCTCTAAATATTATTAATCTCTGTCAACCCTTGCAATTAGTTCATCACAAGCATAAATATCAAACTTAGTTTGACTAAGCATATATGTTTCAGCAATAAGCAACGCTGTAGGAACAAGTGCTGCAATAATACTTAAAAATATACCTTGTAAATCGCCGCCTATTTCACTAAAGAAATAAGATGTATTCATAGTAAACTCTATCAAAATAATTGCACAACCAATCATAAGAGAACGATTTTTTTCACTGTCCAGTTTTCTAACACCTTGAATACCGTATATGTTCACACCGTGAGTAAGGAAATTGCTAAATCCGTCTTGTTTAATCTCGTTTGAACCTTGAATTTTTCTGATAGTAAAGAATGCGTTAACAAATGCGAAGAACGCAAAAACAATCATAAATGTTGCCAACACAAGAAAAACAGGACTGAATCTCAAGCCTGAAATACGAACCCATCCTGCTGCTTCAGGAAAGCACATAGCCAATGTATTTGATACACCATATGCAAGGAACGGTGCTGTAATAAATCCTAATACCGTTTCGCCCACAGATTTCAGTTGAAGATTGAATAATTTATCCTTTATATTTGATATTTTAGTATTACTTATTGAATTGATATATTTATCAATCCATTGTCTGTATTCATTGAGTACAACTTCAAAATCTTCTCTGTATTCGTTTTGATCAAGATTATATGTCATTTGATGACCCGTAAATTTAAAATATCCGCAGGACATAGAACAAATGACTGCTAATCCTACAAAGAATAAAGATACAAGAATTGAAAAAATAACGTTTATATTAACATAATATAGCAAATTTATTATATAAATTCCTGTAAAGAAAAATGAAGTTGATGCTAACATAAAATGCTGAGCGGATACAGATGTCGGTGTAGTTTTAACTTTATTTTGAAAATACAAATATACACCTTGTTTTAAAATCAAGCATAAGCCGTACACAACAACCGTAAAAGCAAGCAATATTTTAATATTAGTAGGAAGATGAATAAAATTCTTTGTTTCTTCGATCTCTAAACCTGTCAAATAATTAGCGACCCCAAATGCGGTAACTAATGAAGTTAAGAATAAAGCAATATGTAAAAATATTGATGTTCTGTAATTAAGAGTTAATTTTGTTTTTAAATCATTTATAACAAAACCTGTTTTTTTAACTACACTAACTCTTGCTTTTTCAAGTTCTGCCTTTTTTTGTTCAAGAACACCTACTTCATAATTTTGTTGTTCTGTAATTTTTATAGAAATAAACTCGTCATTTATACCTGACATTAACTTACAAACCTTATCAATATCAATCTTTTGAGCCAACGGTTTACCCTTGAATAATATATTTTGATTGTTAAATGTGTTTAAAACGGTACATTTATTAGCCTGACCGTTGCATTGCAAAGTAAGCATATATTCGGAACCCATATCGACAACAAAATCACAACTCGGATTTGAGCCGATATTAATTATTTCTTTATCCGTAAAAGTTTTTTCATTGTTTTTAGAAACTAAAGTTATAATCATCATAATCCTTTCATAAAATTATTTATCATTAACGACCGATGGCATTTATAAATCTTCTAAGGGCCTTATCAACATTTTGTTCAGGAGCGAGAATCAATTTATTTTCGCCTAAAATAGCACCCAGTTTTTCTTTAACCATATCCAATTTTTGCGGATGAGCATATAAAAACATCATTGCAATATCAGGAGCATATTTTTTTACATTTTTAATGTTTTGAGGGAACGTATTCCAATCAATTTGTTTTTCAGTAGCACCTTCATTTTCCAAGTCGCCCATAACAACAACTGCAGGAACATAACCATCTTTCTTCATAGTTAAAGCATAAGACAAAGCCTTTTTAACCCCATCCCCATAAGCAGTTCCTAAATCCTCCGGAGCATATTGTGTAAATGCTTCCATAGATTTTGTAATCCCGCCGGTGTTTTGAGGAGACCCTTCATAAATTATGTATGCATCTTGAGATACTTTTATAATCTTTATTTGATCTTCCGGATCAAGTTGAGCACAAATTTGTTTAAGAAATCTTTTTTGTTCGGTTAATTTTGCCTGATTAGAAGCAGATGAGTCGACAACAAACATAACTGCCGCCGGATGAAAATCGTCTACTTTAATATTCTTTAATCCTGCCCATATAAGTTTGATACCTATACACACAAGTAAAATCACTATTCCTAAAGTTATTAATCTTTTATTCATTATTTCCTCTGTATTTTGTCTTTACCTACAAATTAATAATAACATAATATTAATTATACGGCACAACTTCAATCGGTTGAACCAACTTTACAATGATAGCAGTACCGGCAGGAACTTCAGCACCTTCTCCTTTGTGAGCGACGGCAGAAACCATACCGCCGGCAGCACCAACAGCAGAACCTATTGCTAAGCCACCTACTATATCACCGCCGGAAATAAGTGAATACAATGCCCCTGTTACAACACCGCCTATTGCACCTACAAGAACATTTCCTGCTATTTTTAATGCACGTTTATCCTTTATTTCAATATAAACTTTATTAGACGTTAATCTGATTCTATCTCCGTTAGGAGTTAATATTTCATCAAAAGTCATTGCTAATTTACCGTTTGCATAAGCATATCCTGCTTTTTTCACATCTGTGGCTTTGCCGTATAGTACACTTCCTTGAGGAGCAACCAGAACGCCGTTATAGTACCAGTCATCACTTAAAACTGCTGCAATTATATCATTGTTTGCAAGACTCTCCGAACTTATAGAAGATTGTAAAACCGCCTCAAAAGACTCCCCCTGCGGAACGACAAAAACGGTTCCGTGAACAGTTTTTGGCTGTGGCTCATATATTTTTTGCGGTTGATAAGAGGGTTTTTCTTTTGATTTTTGTTTTTCCAATCTTGGATCAGTTTTTACGGATGTCTTTGCATCCTCATTTCTTATACGTTCTTTTTCAAGTATTTCTTGTCTGTCAAATTCTGCCTGTGCTTCATCACTAAAATCATACACATCAGCATACGCAGGAATTATTTGTATACCAAGTAAAAAAACGGCTAAAATCAGACAAATTACTTTTTTCAACGTATCTCTCCCGTGAAAACTACTTGAACAGTACTTGTATTTTTTCGTTAGTTTCAAACGTTACATATCCGACAACAGCCTTTTTCTTTGCACTTGTCGTTTTTAAATATACCGTAAAATGACCGAATATTCCGGTAGTGTCACTATTTGCGGTTCTCTTAAGATTAATTATATCAATATAGTCTATTTTATTCAAGTCATAATCCTTCTTTCTATCATTGACAAGAAGGGTTCCGTTTTTGTCCATTCTAACGAATCTGATACCTGCTTTTTTTAGTTCATCCGGACTTAATTTAGAATAATCTCCGTCAGAATTCAAACTCAACAAAGATTGAAACCTGTTTTCTTTAGGATCATCAATTCCTAATAAATCCTTTTCTGACCAATTTAAGTCACATCTGTCCTTTACTAAAACATAATTTTGTCCGTCAATTTGAACAACATAAGGATCAAATAACAATGCAGGAGTGATAACCGCAGCAGCGGCTGTAAGACCTAAAAAGGTTTTTGCAACATTAAAAGGTTGTTTTGACGGAATAGAAACATATTCCGTTCCGCCTTTTATACGCACATTGTTGCTTAAATCATTTAGTGCAGTTCCTTTATATGGGAACACATTTTGTGCCATTGCTGTTGTTGAACACAAGAATAAACATAATACCGCTAAAAATTTTTTCATCAGATAGTCCTTATAAATATTACACCTTACAATATTTTAACGATAAATATTAAATATTGTTCATTTTATATTAAGTTTCATTAAGAATAATTTATACAAAAGTAATAAAACAAAATAGAAAGGGGCTTTTCGCCCCTTTCCATTCTACAAAATAATGAACTTAATACAGTATTTTTAACTGTTATTAATATAGTTCCCATAATTGTTAAATAAATAACCCGACTTGTGCAAAAAGACATGACTTAATATTTATCTGATTATGCAATAATCAAATCAAGGCTTTTTATCCAATCTGTCAATTCGTCTAATGACGGATTATAGTTTAGCAGTTTTCCATCTGTAAATGTAGTGGTAGAAGGAACACTTTTTTTCAAATATTCAACAGTTCCGCCGAATCCGCTGCCACCAGAAGTTGCAAATAAAACAATCTTTTTATTTGCAAAATCGTATGCTTCAAGAAACGTATTAATAATTGTCGGAGCGACATACCACCATATAGGGAAGCCAAGAAAAATCGTATCATATTTACTTGTATCTAAATCATCCATAATAATCGCAGGTCTGGATGATTTGTCCTCCATTTCAATTGTGCTTCTTGAGGATTTATCCATCCAATTCAAATCAGCATTTGTGTACGGAACTTCAGGTTTTATTTCATAAATATCTGAGTTTAGAACTTTTGATAAGTTTTCTGCAACTTTTTTAGTAACACCTGATGCTGAAAAATAAGCAACTAAAGTTTTTGACATAATTCATACTCCTATTTTATGTGTCAGTTGGTTTTTATATCTATATATAACACCCTAAACCTATGTTTTGTCAAGAGAAAAGAATTTTATGTTAAAATAAAACTATAATATAAAGTGCGATTATAAATAACGGAGGCTGCATGTTTGATTTAAGTAATGTTGTAAAAGGCGAATATACAGATGCTATGAACGAAAATTTGTGGTTTAAAACAACATCTGTAAAAAAAGTTGTTATTTTAAGTATATTAACTTGCGGGTTATACCAAGTCGTTTGGTTTTATAACTATTGGAAAACTCTTGAAATCAAGTTTGGATATAAATTAAGTCCTTTTTGGAGAGCGTTATTCGGTGGAATCACATGTTTCTGGCTGTTCCCTATTCTGGAAAAATATGTAGATGCTTTTAAACAAAAAACTTTTTCAGGAATAACTTATGCGATATTGTATTTACTTCTCAACTTTATATATGGACTCAACGGTGTATTATGCTTGATTGGATTTTTACAATTAGTAATAATCGCTGATATACAAAATCGTATCAATGAAATCAACGCACAATATTATCCAATGGCGGAAAACAATAAATGGAGCGTTGCAAACACTTTATGGTCATTACCTTTTGGTATATTAATTTCCTTATTTATATTGGGTATAATTATTGAAATTAGTCATATTTTATAAATTTAAACAGATAGGAAATTTTTATGAAAAGAACATTAGCAATTATATTCAGTTTAATAGTATTCAGCGGATATTCTTATGGATATTATGATTTCAGAGTATCTCCTCAGGATTATGAAATGTTTAAAGAGTATTATGATTCTTTAAATGAATTTAAGTTGTTACCTGATGAAGAAGATGAAGAACCCGTTATGATATTAAAAGACAATACAAAAAGAAAAAATCAAAATAAAGAAATAAAAGTTCCTGTGGAAGAAAAAGACGGAATTATACATATTAAATAATTGCTTGCAATTTTCCCCTGTATTATCTAAAATATATTTATGGGTTTACTGGGTGAAAAACAGAAAACAAAAATCTTTTCAGACACCGGTCTTGATGATATTGAATTAGATTGTTTCATAAAAAAATGTACCTCCGACAAAATATTGTTGGGTATTTCTCCCGTGCAAAGAGATGATTTTTCTGATTTAGGAATAGGCTTTGACATAGATGTAAAAGTTTTTACCCCGAACGGAATTGCGATTTTTAAATCAAAAGTTACTAAAATAAATACACAAAAAGAAATAGAAATCACATACAACGAATCAGAAGTAAAAGTTGAAAATACAAGACAAAACCCACGTTATGAAACAAATTGTCCTATTACAATATTCAGACCGTTGTTAGGGAATATTGACTCACATTTATTGGATATAAGTGTAAGAGGATTAAGATTTTATTCTGAAATACCGCTAAAAGAAAATTCAGAATTTGAAATAATGTTGTATTTATCGGATACTGTTGGTAAAATATTACTTACGGGAAAGGTTCTTGATAAAACAGGGTTGCCTGACGGTGTTCATCGTATGATAATAGAAAAAATATCATATAATGACAGACAAAAGTTAATAGATTATTGCATGTCACTTGCAAACTAAAGAATGGAAGAAATAATGGCTAATATGTTAGAAAACGATTCATCAGACGAAATGAATAAAAAACAAGACAAGGTAAAAAAAGCAATTGAACGATGTCAATTAGATTTGCAAAAAGAACCAAATAATGCAAAATTGCACATACGATTAGGAGATTTATACCTTGAATGGCACCTTGATATATTCAATTCATGTCAGTATATAGATGAGGCTATAACAGAATATCAATGTGCATTAGAAACAGCCATTGATTCGTATGAAATCTATTACAAGATAGGTAAAGCCCAATTTTATAAAGGGGATTTAGATAAGGCAATAAACTATCTTAATATGGCATTAGAGCAAAACAAAGAATATGCGGATGCATATTATGTATTAGCAGAAACATATACCAGAAAGGCATATTTCTTTGAAGCAATTCAAGCGGCAAAACAAGCAGTAAAATATAAAAGATTCAGAAACTCAAGAGCACACTTTTTGCTTCATAAATTATATCAAGCATCCGCATTTAAAAATTTCAAGGTAGGATGCCAATCAAAATTTGAACATCTATTGGCTATTCTAACCTTCCCGTTTGATAAAATGGCTATTTTAACAGCACTCAGAACAATATCATATTTACAATTCATGCCGGTATTATTTTTAACATTTTATTATATTCAATTAAGAAGACTGGATGTTGCAGTAGATTTGTATATAAAAACAATCGATAAAGCCCCAGGATTTGTTCCGTTGTATTGTTTGTTGGGCGATGCATACCTTGCAATGGGGCATTTTGAAGATGCTATAACCGAATACAAAATGGCAATTTGGTTGGATAGTTTAAACATTCCTGCATACAGACATCTTTCACAGGCTTATGAAGAACAAGGAGATTATGACAGAGCAATAGAAACATATCAAAAACTTATTTCTATTATGCCAACAGTACCTGATTTTCATTCAAATCTTGCAAATTTATACTATATTAAAGGAGAGTTTAAACTTGCGGTTGCACAATACCAAACAGCGATAACATTAAATCCAAATAAACGTTGGACAAGTATAATTGCACAAACTCTCGGATTTGTGTATCAAGAAAATCAAAACGATTTAGATGCAGCAATATGTGCATATCAAAACGCATACACTATGACTCCTGAAGATATTGATATTTACATAAATTTAGGTAGTGCGTTTTATGATAAAGAAGATTTTGATAATGCTTTATCAGTATACAGAAAAGCGTTAGAACTAGACCCTACGAATGCAAAAATTCATTGTAATTTAGCATTCCTTCACTGGGGTAAAGGGAACACGAACGAAGCAATAAAAGAATACGAACTTTCAATAAAATATGATGAGAATTATGATATCGCATATAACAATTTAGGAGTTATATATCTTGATGATTTAGGCAGAGTACAAAAAGCAATAGAATTATTCAAGAAATCAGCAGAATGCAACCCTAATTATGCTTTGGCACATTTTAACCTTGCAAGAGCAGTAACAATTGTAGGCGATAAAATTGAAGCAGCAAAATTATATCAAATTGCACAAGATATTAACAAAGTTACCAATGAAATTGATCCGCAAGATATTGTAGATAAAATAAACGGATTATTCTCATAAATAAAATAGGAATTAATTATGGACTCAAACGATAAAATAATAATAACCGTATCAGGAGCAGACAAAGTTGGAATTGTAGCAAAAGTTTCAACACTCTTAGCAGAATGTCAGGTCAATATTGAAGATATAAAACAAACGCTAATGCAAGGTCATTTTGTAATGTTTATGCTTTGTGATATATCAAAATCAAATAAAACGCTAAACGAGTTTCAAACCCTTTTAAAAGAAGAATGTAATAAAATGGGAATGGAAGCGTGGGTTCAAAGAAAAGAAATCTTTGACAGCATGCACACGGTATCATAAAAATATAAAATTAAAAATTACCACGCACCGAATTTTTTATCGGCATATTGTGCAGAACGAATATAAGCATCCATTTCAATCGGATTTCTTAAATATTCCGGAGATTCCACCGGAGGGTAGTTTCTAATGGCTTCAAGCCAAACGTGTGCAATCTGAGCGGTTTTTGACTCTTTGGGTATTTTTTGTTCAGTTGGTTCTTGATTTGCCCAATAAGAATTTGAATATTGTTTTTCTATAAAGTGGTTTAAAATATAATTATCAATTAGATTTTGAGGTTTGTAGTGACTCCATGCTTTTAAGACTTCTTTTTCACCAATTCCTTCGGTCTGACGCAAAATCATGTGTTGTTGAGAATGAATTATTTCATGTGCCAGTTTTTGAGAAATAAATTTTCGTTGCTCGTTCTCTGTGACAGGTTCGGCTACAAGTTGATCAAATCCTAAATTTCCGTTTTGTGAATGTAGTTTCAAAAATTCTTCCGCACTCTTTTTATCTACAAATAACGGCAGTTTAACACTCGGAGAAGTTAATACAGTTCGTTTTCCGTTTTTTATACCGACAATTTTCGTATCCGAACCCAGTATATCTTCATAATTAAGCGTTATTTCGTTCTTGTAAAATTGATACCCCCCACCTGTCACACCATCATACTGACTTACGAGTTTAACATTTGCAGGGTTATCAATATTGAAATCTTTGTTGATTTCCTTACATAAAACATCAAATCCCCCATTTGGAAAAAGTTTATTTAATTGTTCTTGATATAATATTTTTTTATCTGTTTGTATGAATTGGTCGGAGGTTATTCCGATATTATTGGAAAGGAATCGTGGACTGCTATTGAGTTTAGCAGCATTAGTACTGTATTGTACATTGTAATTGCACAATGGTTTCGACACACAACTATACGAATTAACCTTTTCCATATATGATATAAGGTATTTTGTCTTAAAAAATTGCTATTTCTTGACGTTTTATGAAGAAAATATTTTTTGTAATTAACTTGAAACTTCTCTATTCCCATATTTTAAGAAAAATGTTAAAATAACTTAATAAAAAAAGCAATTTTTGAATAATTATTTACTTATTATATATATAGTATATACCTAGGAGAAAATTATGACTATTTCATTAAATACTGATCAATATCATTTGATGAACAAACTGAATATAACGACATCAAGGATGCGTGATTATTCAGACAAATCGGTAGATGAAATAATAAATGCAGAGGCAGAAAGCGGAAATACGGTCGCCAAAGATTACGGGCGAAAACTTTTCGGGAATGTTGATGAATTGATTGAAACATTCCAACTTTCTGATCCTTCAAACAAATATAATATTTTGAATCAAATGTCGGCAGAACAGCGTGAAAAAGTTTTAGAGTTGCTTGACGACGAAGATATGGTAATAGGACTTAACTTCTTCACACAAGAAAAACTTGAACAAATGCTTGGAAAAGTATCCGTTGCAGAGTCGGCAGGCGTTGCACTGGAGGCATTTTCGCTGCCACAGATAATTGCAATGATGCCGGAAGAAGAATTAGAACAATTCTTTATGAGTTCAGATATACCAAAAGAGTCATTCACAGCACAACTCAAAAATCTGGATCCTGAACTATTAATTCAGTTAGCCGAAGGTATAACAGGCAAAGCGGCTGATCAAAGTGATGCTTCTAAGTTAATACATCAAATCTCATCTCTGCCGGATAAACAGTTTAAAGAGATAATGGCATCTCTTGACGGAGAAATACAACAGTCTGTCATCTATCAAATGGCAAATGAAGATAAGAATGTCTTGCTACATTTTAGTAATCAGGCATATACAGATATGGTTGCAAATTTGCAAAAACCTGATATGGTCAAATCAATGATTGCACTTGATTCGGAATCTTTACAAAGAATGACGAAACAGTTACCTGAGGACTTATTCTCAATTGTTGCAACACAAATAGATACAAGACAATTTGCGCAACTGTTAATTGACAGATGTCCTGATTTATTAGAAAAATTCACATCAATGGCAAATTCAAGCACTAGCCATTAATATCTGATAAGAAATCGAGAAGCATTTCTAAGGCACATTGTGTAAATTTGTATTTCATTTTGTCTCGTTTAAGTTTAGGGTTAAGTCTAAATTCTTGAACGACTGCTTTATATTTTGATTTAATAGCAACATACATCAACCCTACAGGTTTGTTAGGTGTGCTGCCTGTCGGGCCGGCAATACCGGTTGTGCAAACTACAACATCGGCATTCGTTCTCTCGTGGAGTCCAAGAGCCATTTCTGCGGCACATTCCTTACTTACTGCCCCGAATTGTTCAAGAGTTTCTTCTCTGACACCAAGCAAACTTTGTTTTACATCATTTGAGTATGTTACAAAATTCAATTTTGTATATCGTGAACTGCCTGATACGTCTGTAAGACGAGAACTAAGCAACCCACCGGTGCATGATTCTGCAGTTGAGATTACAAGAGAATTATCAAATAAAATTTTTGCAATTTTTTGTTCAACCGGTTCTTTTTTCTTTCCAAATATATTAAACATAATTTCTTACTCTTTCCATAAAATACTTTATATAACTACTACAATTTATTTCATCAAGGATTATTTGTCAATAAACGATTTAGATGAAATTAAATAAAAAGAAAGAACCGAAAAAACGGTTCTGTATTAGTTTAGTGATAAATAGATTTATGTTTTTATATGTGTGATTTAGTATATTTCATTCAATCTTCTTTTTAGTTCAGTATTAGTTTCTTGAGGAGTTGCTTCATTTTTATAAAGAGCAGTCATTTCTTCAAGATATTTCAAATTTGCTTTTAATTTAGCGGTTGGTATCGGATTAGATACGTTAGACTTAGGAAGTCTGCCTTTTAAAAGGCTTGAAAATTCAACTTTTGGCGGAGTATTTTCATTAAGATTTATATTTGAAAGTTCTCCGAAAACAGGTTTGTTATTTATGATTTTATCAATAATTTTAGTTTCCTGATTATTATTGTGTAACAGAGTATTTAATGTAACGATTTCCGGAGTACGGATTTGTTTTAAATAATTAGCATGAATAGTTGCAGGATTTGTAGATGTTCCGTATATCGGTGTTGTATACGGTTTTTTCAGTCCTGCACGACCGTATCCCGGCAGATAGTCTTTAAAGTCATTAGTGTTAGTTATATTCTTATACATTTCTTCTCTTTCAGTTTGCAGTTCAGAATATTTAGATTTGATAAATCTTATTTCTCCGATAAGAATTACTAAGAATACAAATAGTATTGCAAATTGAACAACTCTGTTTGGGATAGAAGAAGCAGAAAAGAAACCGAACAATGAAGTAAAGGAAGTTTTAATATTTTCCTCCATATTCTCAACGGTTGTCGGTTCTTTAAATTCTATATCTGAATAAGCGATGTTATCACCTTGAACCATAATATTAATATTATTTCTTCCGCAAGGTTCAACCATTACATTATCAACGACAGTATTTCCATTGAATTTTGTTGAAAGATTAGAGGAGATTGAAACATCTTTAAGATTGATAATAACCCGATTAGATGAAACAATAGTTTTCGTCATACGAGCAGGAGCAGTTGAAGTCAACTCAACGGTGTAAGCGTTATTATTTTTTTTAACGTTTACCCCTCTCAAGACATTATCAGCGGCTTGTGCCGACAATACATTAACCGTAATAATCAAAACCGATATGAATATCGGTAATAATTTCTTCATTATTCCCTCTCTCCATAATCAAGGATACAGTTTTTTAACGGAGAGGACATCAATAATATGGTTGAATTTCAAATAGACCGAACGGACTATTTAAAACTATTTAATAGAGTAATCTTATCCATTTATGTGATTTGTCAAATCATCAGTAGGAATGCGATGTTTCACACCGATTTGATAAATCGGTGCGAAACATAGTAATCTGTAATACTTAATGCCTTAGTGCCTTAGTGTCTTTATATCGGCAACCCTTCCCTAACCATTCCCTTGCTAAGGGCAGAAAACATTCATTTATTGCCTTATTGTTCTATTGTCATTAACAATTAGCAACCCTCCGGCTTTGTAAATACATAACCGCAACAAAATCGACTCCCCTTGTCAAAGGGAGTTATAATCACTTCCTTCCATTTCTATGGGCTGGGATTAAATTCTTTATGCTACATCTGCTGTACAGTTAGGACACTTTGTCGCTCTCTTATCTATTGTTGAATAACAATAAGGACATTCCTTCGTTGTGTCTTCTGCTTCTGTTGCATCTTGTGCTTTTTCATCTGCTTTTAATTTATTAATACCTTTGATTAGCAAAAATACAGCAAATGCTACCATAATAAAACTTATAATAGTATTTATGCAAGCACCATAGTTTATTGTTACTGCTCCTGCTTGTTGTGCCGCTTCTAATGAAGGGTATTGTACAAATTTTCCGTCCATTGGCAGTGCAAAGAATAATTGTGAAAAATCTACTTTTCCTAATAACCATCCTAACGGAGGCATTATAACATCGTTTACTAATGAGTCTACTATCTTCCCGAATGCTGCACCTATTATGATACCAACTGCCATATCTATGACATTCCCTCGCATTGCAAAGGTTTTAAATTCATCTCCATACTGTTTTAATTTTTCAAACATAATACCACGCTTTCTTTATTTCCTACTTCTTAATTATATAAAGAGGACTTTTTTTCTGCAACTTCTTACCAAAAATATTATATTGATATCCTTATTGATTAGTCGTTTGGTTCAATATTATTATGTGTAAAATTAAACCTTTGTTCGATGTTTTCTTAATATATCATTATATTATTAATATGTCTATGTTGTAGTAATAATTGGTTTTTTGCCCCAAATTAAATTTGTTTTATTAACAATTGTAAATAAACTCTATCAATTTTCTAAAGTTTTAAAAAAAAGTGTCGTTATTACAATCAAGGAATTAGATAAGTAAATAAAATCAACCAAATAAGGATGTGTATTATGTTTGTTAGATTGTTATCTGCACTTGTGTGCTTATGTTTGTTTAGTTCAAATTTAGCCTTCTCGTGGAATGTGCGAAGTTTTTCCAAAGATGATAATATTATCTCCGCTTTGAGGTTATTAGAAAATATAGGTGCTGATGAAGTCTTTGAAAATTTGCAAGAAAACTCGGTTAAAATTATCTTTTATGATTTAACAATGATTAATTATAAATATCGAAATGTACACGCAATTAACTCGGTAGATAACTGGGGCGAAAGATATATCTTAATAAATTCGAAATATCGAAATACCTCGAAAGAAGAATTAGCCTGTTTAATCGCTCACGAAAGTTTTCATAAATCCGCTAAAGCAACTATGAGAGAAGAAACTCTCGCCACTCAAAAAGAAGCATACTATTGGTCTATCCTTAAAATACCAGGGAAAATTTATTCTAAAACCGCTCTAAATCTTAGATTAGATAATTTGCTCGCTCTGCAAAATGAATCAACCGACTCATATGATTTAATTGAACAAAAAATTCATAACAGTAAGTTTTATCAATCTCAACTCGCTGTTTCATCAAGAAGAAGGTTTTAATGTGTAGAAGATTTTAACCAACTCACAAAGTATTTTATAACCAATCCAAAGTATTAACCATTACAATTTAAAAGTTTCATTTTGATTATTTTGTCCATGACCATCCATGGAGATATAGTCTCCATGCACGGAGTGTATGTACTTTCTTGACCGAGGTATGTACACTTTTTTTTCCAACAATACTTACATTCGCCTTCGCCTGATATATAATGTCCGTTTTTTCCGTATGGTTTGATTTTATCAGGTGATGTTGAACCTAATAATGCAAGTGTCGGTACGTTGTGTGCGGAAGCAATATGTAACGGTCCTGTATCTCCTGATACTACCAAGTCTGCGTGGGACAATAGTGCACTGCTCTCTGCTAATTTATGTTCTCCTGTACATATAATTACACCTTCTCGTTTTAGTGTTTCGTGCAATTGTCTTTCTTTCTTACTCCCAATTGTAAAGATTGTTCCGCCGTATTCCTTTAACAACATATCATTTAATTGTTTCCAGTTGTCTATGTTCCATACCCTACCTTGTCTATTATTGTTTGTTCCTCCTCCCGGAACTATCATTATATGTGGTTTGGGGTATGCGTCTAAATACTCTTTTATATTTTTGTCAAGTTTTTCATCTACTCCTAAATATAAACGCTCCGGTAATTCTATATCTTTTATTACTGTTTGTGCTGTCTTAAAATAATCTTCTACCCATAAGCCACATTTCATCTTTTTATGTACTACTTTTTTTGGAAATGATAAATATGCGTATAAATCGTTTCTTATCGCATTCGTTAGATTAAAAATGATATCATATCTTTCTTTTAGTAGTTTCTTTTGAAAATCTATATAATACCTGAATGAGTCCTTTTTATCTCTGTCCCACATATATATTTTATCAATATACGGGTTGTTTTTTAATAGGGGTGCTATGGTTTTCTCTGTCATGTAATGAACTTCATAATTAGGATGCTTTTGCTTTATTGCTTCTGCGATTATTGTTGTATGTACTACATCCCCTATCGCTCCCAATCTTAATATTAATACTTTCTTTTTTTTATCTTTCATACTACTTAAATTATAACTTAAAAAAGTTTTTTGTACCTTCTTATTTTTTTGTCGAAAATTTTATCCGCTTATATCAATGCTTTTGACGATTTTTGTAACAGTTTCTTAATATTTTATGACAAATGATTTTAAAATCTTTAGAATGAAAAATGTAGTCAGTTCGGAAACAAAATTTTAAGTAATTGCGTAGGAAGAACATTCTTGACACTACGGGGAACTACGTTCTTTTAAGGATATACATTTGTGCCTTTATTATTACCCTGATTTAATATAAGGCTGTTTCTATTGGAGGTTGCAGTGCGTCATTGTTGTGAATTTGATGCTTTTGATATTTGGTATCTTAAAGATTGTGATGATTTTACAAACAGAACTTTATTTATTGGCGAATGTCCAATCTGTCACAAGCATGTTTCTTTGTTATATCAGAAAAATATTAATACAAATGTTATTCTCTCAATCAAAAAAGTCGGAGAAGCATCTATCACTTTTACTAAAGAGTTGATAAAACATCGATTATATTCAAGAAATTCTATCAATAAAATGAATCTGAAACCTAAACCTTACGGATGGAGGTTCGGTGTTAATAAAGAAAAATTTACTAAAAACGGGCAATCTTATGTTCATCAATATGCTGTCGATTTTTATGGTAATTCAGAATTTATAAAAAAATGTAATTAATTATTCTTTATACTTCCTTTACACTATTCTTCATATTTGGGGGTTATCTTTATATCTTACTCTCTGATACCCCCTTTTTATAAAATAGTGGTATCTATAGAAAAAAATAATTAAGTGAACATTTTATCTATATTTTTTAAAAAGAATTCTCTGCTATATATAGGTTCCTTTGTATAATCTATTCTATCATAAGCGGCTTGTATTGATTCATGAACAGCAGGTGTTGTCCTTCTTTTTACAGAACTCATTTCATTGACTATCTTTCGTGCATCATCTGCCATTACAATATTCGCAACCCTTTGGTTACTTATTCTGCCGTAATAATATGTTCTGTCATTTGCTGCTATAATTTTTGAGCCTTTTTTTAGTCCTTTGGAAACAGCAATTGCTGCCAATCCGGCAAGTGCCATTGCTCCAAACGCTCTCGATACACCTAAACTTAGGAAATTGTCCGAGTCAGTTTTTTTTGACTCGGCTCTATTATATGTGTTTCGCCCGAAGGCTACTGTATTCATTCTGTTTGTAACTTGAAAGGATATCATTTATAACCTACTTTTAATGTCCTGTGTCTATATAAAGCATTGAAAGAATATTTTTTGCTAGTTTATTTTATGCTTTTACAAATTGTTACAACAAATAATATCAAAAAAAAACGACCCCTCGGTCGTTAATTTTGTTCCTAATTTGTCCCTATCCTTTTGTCGGATTCCTAATTTATTGTCCCTGTCCTTTTCTCTACCACAATACTTTATGCGATAAAGTTATTTCCAAATCTGTTTGAACCGTAGAA
>CACXGY010000038.1 GCA_902767275.1 uncultured bacterium
CAAAACAATTAAGTATTGTTTTGCGTTATGTTGTGCGTTCACCGACACAATATGGAATAAGCAAATGGAGGGAGAACCACCGCAAAGGAACTACACACTTAAATCATCACTAGATACGGAATACTTTGCGGGTGGGTCGAAGACCCTCTGCCAAATTTTTCACAACAAAAAAGACTCTCGATTAAATCGAAAGTCTTTAAAAATTGGGCAGAGGTGGATTCGAACCACCGTACCCTCTCGGGAACAGATTTACAGTCTGTCGCCTTTAGCCACTCGGCCATCTACCCATATTAAGTTGTCATTAGTTTAAATCTGCCCTTGACGAGATTTGAACTCGTGACCTCTCCCTTACCAAGGGAGTGCTCTGCCCCTGAGCCACAAGGGCGTGAATTAAGCGGTGCTTGCTACTTTTATAACAAGAGCATACTATTTTTACAGCACCCTCTTAATAAAAATAGCCGGTAATAGGAATCGAACCTACAACCTACGGTTTACAAAACCGTTGCTCTACCGTTGAGCTATACCGGCAATGATTATATCTTATTAAGAAAAAACTTTAATGTCAAGATATTTTTCTATTTTATTTCAGTGTGCTGTTTTTCAATTGTATTATCTATACAATTATCAATATGTTTATCGATATTTTCTTTTAATTTATTATCAAGTTCCTGTTTAGCCTTCAACTCAAGTTCTCTTGCTCTCATAATTGATTTAGCAATCAAATCTGATTGTCTTTCCATTCTGATACGCTTCATAACTGCATCCATTTCATCTTGAGATAAATCATCGGCTGATTTGAATTCGACAAGCCAACTTTTCTTCCCTCTGAGAACAAAATAACTAACGACGATTATACCCCATAGGAGCATACCTTGAATTAGTCCGATAGAAGGGACAACCCCTGTTGAAGATGCCATTAGATTCCACCCTGATTTCATAAGAATTCCGGGGAAACCTACAAATCCTGCGATTAAACATATAACTGCTCCAATGCAAAAAATTATTCCTTTTATTCCATTAATTTGTATTACATTAAAATTTCTTCTCATCGTTTATTTTGTCCTATTTATTATACGGCTACTTATTCTTGATTAGGTTTAAAAATTCTTCTTCATTTAATATTTTAACACCTAAAGCAGATGCTTTGTCAAATTTTGAACCCGGATTTTCTCCTGCTATAACAAAAGATGTTTTCTTCGATACAGATGAAGAAGTTTTTCCACCCATCTCTTTTATTTTAGCACCTGCATCATCTCTTGTCATTGATTGTAAAGTTCCTGTTAAGACGAATGTTAATCCGAGCAATTCATCAGATTGTTTAGAAGTGCCTTCTTGCGGTATAACACCCAGTTTTTCGAGTTCTTCAAGCATACATTCCGTTTTCTTTGAACGGAAAAATTCATATATACTTTGAGCAATTTTTTCGCCTACTCCTTCTATATTAGAAAGTTTTTCAATATTTGCATTTTTAATATTTTCTAAAGTAGATAATTCATTAACCAGAATATCAGCAGTTTCTTTTCCGACATGCCTGATAGACAGAGCGGTTATAAATTTTGAAAGTGGTCTGTTTTTGCTTAGTTGAATAGAATTATACATATTGAACGCAGATTTTTCTTTAACCAAATCAAGCATCATAAAATCTTGCTGTGATAATTTATAAAAATCAGCAGGAGTTTTAACCATATCCAGATTATAGAGTTGTTCAATTACAGACGGCCCGATAAAATCAATATCCATCCCTTCTTTAGATACCCAATATTCTAATTTTGCTTTTAACACAGCGGGGCAATCTTCATTAGAACAATATGCTGCAACTTCCCCTTCTCTGTATTCAAGCGGAGCATGGCAGATAGGGCAGCATGTAGGCGGAATATATTTAGGTCGTTTATAATGTTGCTCATCATCAACGACTTTAACAACCTTTGGTATGATTTCCGCTGCTTTTTTAATAAAAACGTTATCGCCGATTCTCACATCGAGTCTTTCTATTTCATCAAAGTTATGCAAACTTGCCCTTGCGACGGTACTTCCTGCAAGCAAAACGGGGGTAAGATTTGCTACAGGAGTTATTGCTCCTGTTTTACCGACTCCGATTTCAATCGATTCCAGTTTTGTCGATATTTCTTCAGGCGGAAATTTAAAAGCGGTTGCCCATTTCGGTGCTCTTGCAGTGAACCCGAGTTCATTTTGTGCCGCAAAATCGTTTATCTTAATAACTACGCCATCCGTTGCGTAATCTAAATCAAATCGTTTTGTTTCCCATTCCTTGCAAAAATCAATTGCTTCTTCTATATTCTTTACAAGTCTAATATTCGGATTTGTTTTAAACCCGAGTTTCTTAATATATTGAATACTATCCCAGTGGGTTTTTATAGTATTATTCCCATCCGGCAAAATAACCGTATATGTAAACATTGATAAATCACGTTTTGCTGTTATAGTACTGTCTAATTGTCTTAAAGAGCCTGCTGCTGCATTCCTTGGATTTGCGAATATTTTTTCATTTTTTTGAGAACTTTCTTCATTCAATTTATTAAATGAGGAAACTGGCATGTATATTTCCCCTCTGACATCAATATCAACATTTTCAAATAATTTTAAAGGAATTGCTTTAACAGTTTTTAGGTTTTGAGTGATATTTTCGCCAATTATACCGTTTCCTCTTGTCACACCTGTTGTAAAGATACCGTTTTGATAGTTAAGAGCAATCGCCAGCCCGTCAATTTTCAACTCACAAACCAGTTCAAGATCGGATTTTCCGTATTCTTTAATTGCACGTTCATACCATTTTTTTAAATCTTCCGCATTATATGAATTATCAAGGCTGTAAAGTCTGTATTTGTGTTTGTATTCTTCAAACCCTGTTGATATAGAACCGACTCTTTGAGTTGGGCTGTCCTGGGTTTTTAATTCAGGATTTGTTTCTTCAATATCTTTGAGTTCAGAGAATAACATATCGTATTCATAATCACTTATTGTTGGATTATCTAATACATAGTAATTATAATTGTGTTTGTTTAATTCCGATTTTAAATATTCTACACGTTCTTTTAACATATAAACTCCAAACCCTATTTAAATCATATCACATGAAAATTTGTTTTAAAAGTATGTTTTAGTCAAATGTAATATTATTTATGGTGTTCTGCTCTTGTGATTTATCTTTTTTATTATTAAAAAAAAGTTTAATTTTCTGAACAAACCCGATTCTTTTTTGTTCTTCAAAAATATTCTCTGTTGGGGTATAAACAGTATCTTTCATAACCCTTTCTCTGATTAAAGTTTGTGTATCTTTTTGAGAGTCAGGATGAAATTTTAAATACAATTCTTGTGCAAAACTTTGTATAGAAACAGAAAGATTTTGCGGTACTGCTCTCCCTATAAATAATCCTACAAAAAGACAAATCAAGATAATAAGAATTGATTCGTATATCGTTTTTTTATTGTTCATAAAAATATTTTATCATATAAATCAAGCGTGAATCTCTTTATGATGATGTTTTCCGTGATGATTAGAAATCACACCAATATGAGCAGCGACAGCAGCGGCTGTAACAACAGCGGAAAGTATGTGGGTTTTTGGTTGTTTCATGTATCCTGAAATCCCGGTCATGAATACCCCTGCGACCGCAGTCCATCCTGTAAATGCAGCCCAATTCGTTTTCTTTTTAGGTTTGTCCTCGGATAAAGTTTGTGTTGAATTATTATCAACTTGTTTTTGTTGATTAATATTATTTGATTTGAAATTCATGGAAACCCCAATAGGTGCTACACGCATATTACCTCCGACACATATTATCTAATCAATCATAATTAAGGATAATCATATTAACATATTTTTTGATTTTTGACAAGTAGTAAAAATAATATTTAAGCAAAATTTTCAGGGTCTTATTTTATACAAATCCGCCCTGTTTATTATTTGTGTATTTATTATATAATATAAGGTATGAAATATAGAGAGAATGTAAGAAACTTTTGTATAATAGCCCACATAGACCACGGAAAATCAACACTTGCAGATAGATTACTTGAGGCAACAGATACTATTGCACAAAGAGATATGCAAGCACAGTTGCTTGATACAATGGATATCGAAAGAGAACGTGGGATAACAATTAAACTAAATGCAGCCAGAATGAACTATAAAGCAAAAGATGGAAAAGATTATATTCTTAACTTGATAGATACACCCGGTCACGTTGATTTTTCGTATGAAGTATCTCGTTCTCTTGCAGCATGTGAAGGTGCTTTATTAATAGTGGATGCGACCCAAGGTGTAGAAGCACAAACATTAGCGAATGTTTATCTTGCTGCTGAACAAAATTTGGAAATTATTCCTGTTATTAACAAAATTGATTTGCCGTCAGCCGATGTTGAAGGTGTAAAAGCGGAAATCGAAGAAGTTTTAGGAATAGATGCATCTTTAGCAACTCCTGTCAGTGCAAAAACGGGAGAAAACATTGAAGAAGTTTTAGAAGCAATAGTGAATTTTATGCCGCCGCCTGAGGATACCACGGAAAAACCGTTAAGAGCATTGGTATTTGACAGTGCATATGATCAGTATTTAGGGACATTGTGTTTCTTTAAGATTGTCGACGGTAAATTACGGCTCGGAGATAAAGTTCGTTTTATGGCATCAGGGAAAGAGTATGAGGTCGTAGAGTTGGGATATATGACTCCACACAGAGTTCAAGTAAAAGAATTAACCTGTGGAGATGTAGGATATTTTGCGGGTTCAATAAAGGAAATTACACGATTTGTCGGCGATACCGTAACAACAGTTGAAAACCCTGCAAATGAGGCACTTCCCGGGTATAAAGAAGCACTGCCGATGGTGTTTTCAGGGTTGTATCCTGTTGATAATGAAGATTATCATGAGTTAAAAGAAGCACTGGAAAAACTTAAACTCAGTGACAGTAGTATAACGTTTGAACCTGAAACATCTTCCGCTCTGGGATTCGGATTTAGGTGCGGATTCTTGGGTATGCTTCACATGGAAATTGCTCAAGAACGTCTTGAAAGAGAATACGACCTTTCTATTGTTACTACGGCTCCGTCTGTTATTTATAAGGTTCACAAAACCAACGGCGAAATCGTTGAGATTGACAATCCGGCTAATTTACCCCCTGCTCAATACAGAGATTTTATAGAGGAACCTTATGTAAAAGTTTCAATCATTACACCGAATGAATTTGTAGGAACGTTAATGGATTTATCTCAATCCAAAAGAGGTATTTTTATAAACATGCATTATATTGATAAGGTTCGACAAGAACTCGTTTATCACATTCCGCTTTCAGAGGTTATTACGGATTTTTATGATCAATTAAAATCACGTTCAAAAGGTTACGCAAGTCTTGATTATGAATTTGCAGAATATAAGCGTTCTAAACTTGTTAAACTGGATGTAATGTTAGCAGGAGAAGTTGTTGATGCCCTTTCTGTCATTTGTCACGAGGATAACGCTTTTTATGTAGGGCAAAAATTGACGGAAAAACTTAAAACAATTATTCCTCGACAAATGTTTGAAGTACCTATTCAGGCTGCAATAGGCGGCAGAGTAATTGCAAGAACAAATATAAAAGCACTGAGAAAGAGTGTGCTGGATAAATGTTATGGCGGTGATATCACAAGAAAACGTAAATTGCTTGAAAAACAAAAGCGTGGTAAAAAACGTATGAAAGCAGTCGGCAAAGTAGAAGTTCCGCAAGAAGCATTCATGGCTGTTCTTAGTCTGAATGAGGAGTAAGGGTAAATTTATTTAAGGACTTCCTATTATGCCAAGGAGTCTTTTGTTGTTGTATATTTTTTGTCTGTTTTTAGGGTCATATCATATGCTCAACCAACGGGCAGTTTGATTTTATTTATTTGATTTTTATTAAGATTAATATTTTATTGAACGATAAATTCTATATAATAAATCAACATCAACATCATTATTTTGAATGGCAGTTATTAACTCTTGTTTTTTATTTTTTTGCTCCTGATATTGTGAAAACTCAAATAATTCTTGGGGTTCAACCTTCAATGCTTGGATAAGTTTTGTAATGGTTGATGCTTTAACAAAAACATTTCCACATTCAATTTTGCTAAGATTTCTTTCTCCGACCTCAATCATCTCTGCTAATTGTTCTTGAGTAAGACCTTGTTTTATCCTTAATTCTTTAATTCTTTTACCAAATAATTTTTTAAAATTAGGCTCATTCATTATTAATCCC
>CACXGY010000039.1 GCA_902767275.1 uncultured bacterium
ATACAAGAAGTATTCAAGATAGGAGTGTTGAACAATGAGAGTAAAACGTGGAAATGTATGTCGCAACAGACACAAAAAGATATTAAAATTAGCAAAGGGTTTCAAAGGAGCAAGAAGCAGAATATTTAAAGTTGCTAACTGTGCTGTTATGAAGGCTCTTAAATATGCTTACAGAGATAGACGTGCTACAAAACGTAATATGCGTCGTCTTTGGATTGTTAGAATCAATGCAGCCGTTCGTGCTCAAGGTATGAGTTATTCAAGATTCGTAAATGCTTGCAAAAAGGCTAATATTATTGTTAACAGAAAAATGTTGGCTGACCTTGCCGTTAACGATAAAGAAGCATTTGAAATGGTTGTTGAACAAGCGAAAGCAGCATTATAAGATTTTAAAATCTATAAATTTAGAAAAAGAGAATAATCATCAGATTATTCTCTTTTTTATTATTTTATTTTTAAATATTGAAAAATTTTTCAGCGTTTAATGTTGTTATTTCAATAAGTTCTTCCACACTAATATCTCGAAGTTTTGCAATTTCTTCCGCAACATATTTTACATAAGACGGTTTATTTTCTTTACCTCGATAAGGAACAGGTGTCAAATAAGGAGAGTCCGTTTCCAGCACAAGGTGTGACAATGGAATTTTTTGTGCAACTTCTTTTGCTTTAACCGCATTCTTAAAGGTTACAACTCCACCCAGTGCAATATACCAATCCTCTTTAACACATTCCATTGCAAATTCCGGACTGCCCGAAAAACAATGAAAAAGTACTTTTGAACCTCTATTATATTCTTTTAAAATATCAAAACAGTCTTTGTGTGCTTCTCTGTCATGGATTGCAATTGGCAGATTTAATTCATTTGCTAATTTAATTTGTTTTATAAAAATATCTTTTTGTTCTTCTATAAAAGTCTTATCCCAATAATAATCTAAACCGATTTCGCCAATAGCAACAACTTTTTTATTTGATGCTAATTTTCTCATATTATCTATTATTTCATCATCCCATATTTTTGCCACTGTAGGAAATATTCCTAACATACAAAATAAATCTTCTCTTGAATTAGCAATATTAATAATTTTTTCAAAATATTGAACCTCAACAGAAGGAATAACAATTTTTTTTATTCCGTTTAATTGAGCATCGTTGAAAATATCTACCCAATTCTCATACATATCAATATGAGCATGAGTATCAATTAAATATCCCATTTTTACATCCCCGTAGGTGTAAGATTTTTTTGTATATTGTGTGACGGTGTTGAAACAGGTTTAGGACTAGGTACAGTCGGAGCGGTTGTAACAGGCTTTGGTGCTGTATGCGTCACCGCCGGTGTTGCAACTGTAACCGGTTTTGGTGCCTGTTGTGTTGAGTTTGTTTGGGTATAAGTTTGACTATATGGCTTCGTTTGTTGTGTTGAATCATAACCGTATGAATTTTGATAATTTCCGCTATAACCTTTTGTTACTTCTTCTTGTACGGTTTTGCCATATTCTTCTATATTAGATTTATATTTTTCTTTTTCTTTTGTACTATTTACTCCGCTAATATCCTCCATTTGAATAAATCTCAAACGACTGTCTATTAAATGTTTTACACCAAGTCCTGATTCTTTAACTTCTCCTTCGTCGTTTTCTCCTATTGAAATATCAACGCTTGAAAGAGAATGAGTAATAAATATTCCGAAGAATACTAACATCATAAGAAAAGCACCGACAAACAGTTTTAAATAACTCGGTTTTTCTTCTTCTCTTTTTTTCATATATTTTTTATAATATTGACTCATTATTTATACTCCACGCACTTTAGTACTTGCAAGAACGATATCCTCTATTTCATCAGAATATCTTTGCATAATTGTATTCCCAAATTCCTTAATGTCAACAATACCCAAATCACTTGTCAACCCTGATGCTTTTACAGGTGCCCCTTCTGATTCTATATTTAATCCTGTATGGATTAAAATAGAATTGTGTGATTTTGTAGCAATTGAAACGGACAATTTTTTTCCGTCTATCATTAAATCATCACCGTTTCTCACTACAAAAATACCTCGTTTTTCTAATTCTTCTTTAATTATACATATCAATAATCTTTGTCTAAATACCCCTTCGACAAGGTTAACATTAAACTGTTCAGTAATAAAACTGAGCATATATTTACTATAAATAGGTTCATTATTTATAACATCTTCAATATCAACCATTTCTGTCAATTTAACTTCACATTCGCCGCAAAATGCAACTATTGCATCCCCTTGAAGTTTATAATTCTTGTATATCCAATGCGGTGCCAATTGTGAACCTATATATTTAATTTCTTCATCAATATATTTTGTAATCATCCTAAAACAACCGTTCTATATATTCTCTTGCCCCATTATTTATAAGAGCGGATTTTAAATGCCTGCAAGACTCACATACCCCGCAATTTTTATCATTACCGCTATAACAACTGAATGCTAAATCAAGCGGAACTCCCTCTTTTAAGGCTACTTTTACTATATCATCCTTGTTATAATTAATCAACGGTGCTGCAACTTCCACCCCTTCCAAAGTAGAATACTTGAATTCAGCATTTATTCCGTCAACAAAATCTTGAGTATTATCCGAAAATGTTTGCCCTTCCTCTTTATTTGCTCCAAAAATGATATGTGTGTATTTTTCTGCATCTGCAACTGATGCTGCAATATTTAAAAACAAACCGTTTCTGTTAGGAACCCAAACTGCTTTTGCACTGGATTTTGTTCCAAGATTTTCTATGGGTATATCTCCTGTTAACAAGCCTGTTTTTGTTATTTCTTTTAAAAATGGCAATTCAATAACTTTATGCTCTATTTGATAATATTCACATATTTTTTTAGATGCTTCAATCTCTTTTTTTGCGGGCAATTGTCCGTAATCAAATGTTAAAGCGAGTTTTATATTATAATTTTTTATTCCGACTCCGAGCGAAACAAGGGAATCTAGACCGCCTGATAAGAGAATAATTGATTTTTTATTCATCTAAATCTTCTCCATCTCCTGTTTCATATTCTTCTAATAAAGACTTCGCTTCATTTCTTAAGAAATCTCCGTAAGAAGGAATTGATATGACTTCATCAAGAATATCTCTGCCTTCCAAATTATAAAGAGCAATAAGTGCATTTTTCTTTACTTCATCGTCGTCATCTTTTAAACACGGTCTTATAGTTTCTGCAGCATCTTCTTCTCCACTGTTCATAATCGCTTCTATTGCATTAATTCTAATCATTGGAGAAACATCAAACAATGAATTTTTAAATGCTTTTATTACCTTTCTGTTACTGGTATTTAATTTACTTAATGCTTCTATTACTCGTTCTTTTAAAAACGAAAACTTATCCAGAAATCCTTGTTTTGCTTCCAATATAGAAACTAACGGGTCAATTGCCATATCATCGCCGAGTATACCTAAAGCGGATACGGCTGATTCTTTCAAGTATACTGATTTTTCATCCTCATCCTGAATTAAGTCAATCAACGGAGCAGTGGCATACTTGTCGCCTATTTTACCTAATGCATCGGCACATGCCAATCTTACCTTATAATTTTCATCTTTATTGTTCAAACAATAAAGCAGTGAGCCTACAACTGAAGTATCTTTTAAATTCGCAATTGCTTTCGCACACATCACTCTGACATTTATTAGGTCATCAAAATCATAAGGAGTATTATCAAGGTTTATTCGCATTAACAACAAGTTCAATAACGGACTCAATGATGACGGATCTCTGTATTTATCGGATAACCTTATCAATTGCATCAGCACCTTAGGGTTATATAATGTCCCCATAAGATGATTATATATCTGCACAAGTTCTTCATCCGTATAATTATCGGAAAGATTAATAAGGTTGTCGATAAGAACTTCTTCATCAACATCTGTTCCTATTCCACAACTCTGTAATATGAACTCCAAATCTAAACTATTATCATTCTCCACAATTTAAGATTACTACAAATACAACTTATATACAACAATATAAAGGTTTGTGACAAAAATTTATTTTATCAACTTTTCTCGTTCTTTTTTTATGGTTTCAAACCCCATTTGTTTCAGAAGTTCTGCTTTTTCTTTAAATAAATACTTATCAATTTCTTTGTCATAATCAGATGTTTTTAAATTATTTCTTCTCATTATATCTGTATACTTTTTCTCTGTTCTGTATGCGTTATCTTCCATTAATAACGCATATCGCACTTCTTGTATACAGTCTATTTTTTCCTCGGGAGTTTTATCTTTAAGCCAATCTTCAATATCAAGTTTTCTTTGTTTTAGCACTTTTTCTTTCTCAGCATTATTAGAAAATTCTTCCAAATGATAAAGTGCATTGTCAAAACATTTTATGTACTTCTCATCATATAACTTTTGTTTAGCCATTCTATTTGTTCTTGCCGTGTATTTTGGGTTGAACAATATGTCAACGGCATGTGTTAGTTCATGCATAAGCGTAGGTAGTTGTAATGACTTCATTTTACCTTTTTTCATCGGAACAGAGATTACCTGTGCTACAGGAATATCGTTTTCAACGAGATAATCTATCGAACCTTCTCGAGAATCTTTTATGTTTTTTTCTCTTACAAATTTTATTGGTTTATATTCCGGCATGTTTATTTTTAAACTCGTATAAATATCATTTAATAATATTTCATCACTTTTAATTCGACTTGATAAGTTATTAAAAACCTTATCCGTCAATAAGGCTGCATTTTTTTGCCGTTGTTGAACAGTACCTTTTACTATATTATAGGAGAATTTAACTCCTTCATTGATTCCTTGATTGATATTCATATCCGATAAAACGTTCCTGAAAATAATTTTTGCACTACTTCGATATTAATTAATCTTTCAGCATTGATTTAATTCTGGAAAAGAAACTTTGAACAATATTCTTATTAGATTTAACCATTTGATTATCAAGCAATTTGAATAACATTAACTGTGCTTTTAAACTTTTTTCTTGAGGGTTAACAAATCTTTGATTAAGGATATATATATACGGTGTTTTCTTAATAAGAGAATACTGTTTCAAATCACACGCAAAAAATGTACCCTCTGATTTTCTTCTCAAATTTTTGTTTGTAATACATTTCATCACATCTTTTGTAACGATATTTTTACTCCCTAGTAAATCATCTCTCGTTAGCAAATTCTTTGCACCTTTTAATGAATCCCCGCTAACACAATAATCAAGAATAATATATTTTTTATCGGAAGATTGGATTTTTTCTTTTGTTAAACCGACAGATGCTAAAAAATCTCTAAACTTGTCAATATCTCCTTTTTCTTTAAGTACTTCTATATAACGATTGTTCAGATATTGTGATGCTGAAGTCATAGGAATATTAATTACATTTTCTTCTCCGATTTTATATCCTAACACTTTTCCGATAGAAGACAAAGAACGACCGATTACAATAACCTTGTATTTTCCTTTACCATATTTTTTATCAAAATTTGATTCTAATTTATCGGAGAAAATATCATGTAATTCTTCTATATATTTATCATCTTCTGTTTTATTCAACATATGATATTCTTCTCTTAAAACACTTTTTTCTCGCTCAGTTAAAGTTTTATATTCTGCGATTGAAAACCTTTTAAACTTTGATAATACAATATTCGGATTAATATCAACAATATCGGCTTTCAAACCTCCACAAAAACTGATTCTTGACTCAATTGTAGGTTTCGTTGATTGAATACTTTTTGTTTTTATATATTTATTATTATATATTCCGTTAACATAATTAATTGACATACTCATTTAACGTACAAAATTAAAACTTTTTGCTAAAATATAAATTGTATTATATTATAAAACGTTTCAATTGGCTGCTATTTTCAATATTATAGACAAACGAGAATCTTGATTACTTTTTTAATTTGTATTGAAAAACTAAGTCGTACAAAAAATTTAGCAAAAAAAAACCACTCTCGAATGAGCGGTTTGGAATTTTTTGTGTAATTCCTCGTGTGTAGAAGGTTAGTGTGTGTAGGTTGTGTGTA
>CACXGY010000040.1 GCA_902767275.1 uncultured bacterium
AGTTCATATCTAACATTTTCACTACCTTCTGCTGCGTGCATTACAGCATTATTAAGCACACCGATATTTGAACTTTGAGTAGATATTGTATGCTTAGGCTCAGAAACTTTCGCTACCTTAACCGGTTTTTCCTTCGCTATCTTGATAGGTTTCTCTTTTGCTACCTTAACAAGTTTAACCTTTTCTACCTTAGGCTCAGAAACCTTTGCTACCTTAACAGATTTTTCTTTGGCAACCTTGATAGGTTTTTCTTTCGCTATCTTGATAGGTTTTTCCTTTGCTACTTTGACAGGTTTAACCTTTTCTACTTTAGGCTCAGAAACCTTTGCAACTTTAACCGGTTTTTCCTTCGCTACCTTGATAGGTTTTTCTTTCGCCACTTTGACAGGTTTAACCTTTTCTACTTTAGGCTCGCTAACCTTAGCAACTTTGATAGGTTTTTCCTTTGCTACCTTAACAGGCTTAACCTTTTCTACTTTAGGCTTCGATATTTTCTTAGCATCTGAATTATTAAAATCAGAAGCAATAGTATCAGAATCAAACACTTCGGATTCTTTTGATTTTTGTGCAATAGTTTTTGTTTTATCACGATTAAATAAATTTTTAAACCAACTTACACGAGTTGTATCTTTCTGTTTTGGAACTTTTGCCACTTTAGCCGGTTTTGTTTTTTGAGGTAGTCCATTTATATCAACAATATCAATATCAATGTTTTCAACATCATCTTGAACTATAGTTTGATATCCGTCGTTATATTTTTTTAATTTAGGGGTCATAACCTTTTCAACACATTCAGATGAGCCGTCATCCTTAATTTTATAACCTTCTATTACTTTTGCTTTTGGTTTTAACTGTTTTTTTGAATTGACATCTATATCCATGTCCAAATTAAAATCATCATTTATAACTTTTGAGATAGTCATTTCTTTATCAATATCTAAAATACCGATAGATAACTCCGGAGATATAAATATATTATCTGACGGGTTTTTTGTATATGCGACTAATCTTGAATAATCACACGCAAGATAATCTGTATTAACAGATGTATCCGGAGCAAATGCATTTGTACAACTTTGGAACGCAAATAATAATGCGATAACTGATGCTATTTTTAAATTTTTTTTCATGTCTAATCTTCCTATCATAGCAATTATATTGGAAAAGTTATACATTATTCAATATATATCTGTAAAAAATCATATATTTGATTTAGATTATATCAAAAAAAATCTCGGTTTAATACTCCGAGATTAAAAGGGGAAACAAACTTTTACAAAAATAAAATTTGTAAAAGTTTGCAGGTTAAAATTTAAACTCAATCACTTCAACATTGTAGTCACTATATGTTTTTGGTAATTTGTTTTCTTTTACGGTATTTTGATTAATATTTTGTATTCCTTCTATTTGATTATTTATTCTTTGAATAGAATTTGTTTTATGTTGAATTGGATTATTAACAGGAACGGTTTCTTCTTTATCTTTATTTTGTATTTTATCTGATTGTTCAACAGGTTTGTTCACTGTTTGCGGTTTCGCTTGTTGAACAGGTGCAGGTTTATTTACGCTTTGTGGTTTCACTTGTTGAACAGGTGCAGGTTTGTTCACGCTTTGCGGTTTGACCTGTTGAACAGGAGCAGGTTTGTTCACGCTTTGTGGTTTGACTTGTTGAACAGGTGCAGGTTTGTTCACGCTTTGTGGTTTCACTTGTTGAACAGGTGCAGGTTTGTTCACGCTTTGTGGTTTCACTTGTTGAACAGGTGCAGGTTTGTTCACGCTTTGCGGTTTGACTTGTTGAACAGGTGCAGGTTTGTTCACGCTTTGCGGTTTGACTTGTTGAACAGGAGCAGGTTTATTTACGCTTTGCGGTTTGACCTGTTGAACAGGTGCAGGTTTGTTCACGCTTTGTGGTTTCGCTTGTTGAACAGGTGCAGACTGTTTATAAGATGGTCGTTCGTTTCCTGTTGAAGGTTTTATTCTATCCACATCTTGATAATCAGAACCCCCTTTTATCTTACTTCTCATTCCGTTTATATTTGACATTATTACCCCATCATTATAAACATCTTCGGTTACAACTTTTGCTGAAACATCCGTATTATATTGATAAGTCATTTTCTTTTTCATTTTGCGGAACAAATTTGATATTTTAAATCTTTTTTTATTCGTTTTAGATTCTTTTGAAATTCTATCTTTTGGTCGTTTAGTATGTTTAGATAACTTTGTTTTCTCAGAATTTGTTTTTTCGACAATAGGTGTTAAATTTCGTTTCGGTTTAAATATAACTCTCTTAGGTTTTGCATCCTCATGAGGAGTAAATACAGTATTAGCAAGTTTGCCCATCATATATCTGAACCCGAATAATAGAGCAGCACCCCGACGACCACCGCCACGAACAGTCGCTTGTGCAAAACCGGAATATTTATCAGCCCATCTTTTTTGTAATCCTATACCGTATTCGACATAAGGATTAACAGACATTTTCGGTAATTGAATATTATCTGCGGTAAAATTCGTCTTATCCGCAAAACTGCATACAATATTCACAACCGCATAAGGCTGCCAACCGTTTGACAAATTGCCTATTATCTTTAATCCCGGAATAAAATGAACAACATGAAGCGGATCTGCATCAATTCTTACATTATTTGAAGTTGTATAATCTGTTGAATAAACAAAAGTGTATCCCATCATCAATGACGGTTGAATAATAACTTTTCCGTTATTTATTTCAAAGTTATAACCTGCTTTATCGGCAAAACCGCTCATTATTATATTCATTGTATCCGAACCGTAAATAGTATCACTATTGTTAATCATCCATCCGACATTTGCAGTTAACGTATTAAAGAAATTACCTTTATACAAATATGCAGTAGCACCAAGAACAGCACCCTGTTGAGTTGCGTCGACATCGGTATAATGATAAGAATTACCGTTATATCCGATATATCCGCCATATACAAGGCTAAATCCGTGTCCAAGATTTATCATATCACTTTCGCCCCCTGCCAAAGTTCCGTAATTTATTGAGGAAACCTTAGGACCTCTGTGAAGCGGTATACTCTCAAATGATACATAAGGTCTGACCCAAATACTTTTAACTTCTTCCGGAATTGCGATATGAGAAACCACACTCGGATTGTTTTCTAATTCCGCATCAGCATAAGAATTTCTATACATACTCAATCTTACATGTTTTGGAAGCATCATATATGTATCAGAATGGTACATTGCACTCTGATAATTTTGCAGTTCATTCATATATGCCGTCTGTTGAGCAACAGGACCCGCTAAAACAGCAGGGTTAAATGACATATCATCATAACCTGTACCTCTGTTAAACGTAAAATATCCGTCTGACGGATTGTATGTTACTAAATATCTGTATACTCTCGAATATGATACTATTTTGACTGACGACGTAACATGTCTTCTTAATGGCGAATCTGCAAAATATACTTTTGTCTTTGTTGATTTCGCATCAGACAGAAGATGCATTTTTGATACATTAACAGTTCCTTTTATAGAACTATAGTGGTCTGCTGTTATTCTGTCCATTTTTTTATTGGCAAGATCTACATCAACTTTAACTTTAGTTTTTCCGCTTGTTGTTAATGTACTGAAATCAGTATTACCAACATCATTATTAATCATATTGATAGTACCGCCCTTAGCGTTAAATCCGTTACCTTTTAACAAATCATCCTGTCCAAGATTTAGATTTGTTCCGTTTAATGTTATATTTGCATTTTCAACAGAATTATTTATGTTAACATTTGAATTTGAACTTCCTGATATATTTAAGTTATAACCATCCTCTGAACCGGATATTTTATCGTTCATATTGATTGTACCTTTGTTTTGAGCAGTCAGATTAACATTTGCACCGCTTTCTGCATAAATAGCATTATTTTCTCCGCTTGCCGTATTCCCTTCAAAAGTACTTGAGCCGTTATCCGCCGTAATATTCAAATCTGATTTTGTATATATTGCCCCGCCTTTACCTGAGGAAGTATTATTCTTAAAATCAGTATTTACTGATTCAAACCTCGCTTCATCATCAACGTAAACAGCACCACCATCAGAGCCTGCCGTATTATTTTCTACTTTTGAGTTATCAAAAGAAACCGTACCGTTTTTAACGTATATTGCACCACCCTTGCCGGTAGATGTATTATCGGTCAACACCGAATTATTGACATTTATACTTGCTGAATTATCTGTTATATTCGCAACAGAACCATCTCCGTCTGTCTTTGCATTTTTTATTTTTATCCCGTCTAATGTTACATTAGTAATCGGATTATCCATTTTAAACATTGAATGGTCATTCGCATTTATTACACCATATTCCGAATCAGATATATTATATATTGTCAATAATGACTCTTGCGGGGTATGCTCTAAATCTTTTGTCAGATTATACTCACTATCCGTATCAAAAATGAAATTCTTTATCATGTGCAGAGGATTATCATCTTTAACCATTTCATACAAAACATCTTTGAGATTAGTAATAACAATACTATCATTGGTAATATCAGTAGTCCCCAAAGCAAGAGAATCAGCAAGTATAGAACTGTTATACATAGTTGCTGCGACATTTGTATAAAGTTTTGATTGTAATTTATCTATATTTAAAACAAGATTTCCTGCGTTTTTTAACACTTGTAATTTTGTTTCATTTGATGACGGTGTTGAAATAATATGTAAATCAGATAAATACACTGTTCCGCTGCCGTTTTCGGACGTAATTGTATCAGCGGTTTCATCTTCCATATTTGCATCAATGCTAAAAGTTACATCATTTCCGATATTCAAATTGTCCAGTTGATGATTATTTGTTTTATCATCAACCATTGTAATATTGGCATTTTGAACGTTGATATTCCCGTTCTTTATAGAATTATATAATCCTACTTTTCCTGTGCCGTCAGTTGTAATGTTGACATTATACCCCGATGCTCCATCCACACTGTCGTGCAATTCTATGACACCATCATTTTGAGTTTTTAAAGTCAAGGTTGCAGAATTGTTATCAATATAAATAGCATTATCTGTTTGTCCTGTTGAATCTTGAGTATAATTATCAACAATGACGACATTATCACTATCCGCAATCATACTGACAGAGTTTCTGGAATATATTGCACCTCCTTTTGCATCTGTTGTACTTCCGCTTGTTACAGCAGAATTCCCTTTGAAAGAAACATTATTAAGAGTTAATTCACTATTGGAAAAAATTGCCCCGCCACGTGCGTTTCCTGTTGTTGATACTGAGTTGCTTTCTATATTAATATTGGATAATATAACAGAAGAATCAGAGGCAGTATTATATATGACAGAACCTATGTTTGATAATGCACCTGTTATTGTAACATCGGAGATTCTCAAACTCGTCTGAATTCTAGATAATACAAATCCGCTGTAATTATCAAACAATATACTGTTTGAATCTTTATTTTTCCCTAAAATCGAAAAAGTTCCGCTTGACGTAATCCCCATATTCTCAGTTAAGGTAACATTTTCACCGGTTAAAAATTTGTAGGTTCTTGTGACAGATGTTGATTGATTTAATTCAGGAAGCGTTTGAGCATAGGCAAATGAACCGTTTACAGCATTTGTCATAATTGCCGCAAACAGGATATGAAAAATTATACTAATTCCTCTCCCTCTTTTAATATTCAATTTTTAACCTAGCAACTCTTAATTGTTTCCCCTGAGAGTTTAATGATAAATTATTAAATCTCAACTGTATTATTTCATATTGAACATAAAGTTTCATAATCCATTTAGATGATTTTCTAATAAAAATCAATCTCAAATTTTATTTATTATTGCTATAAGTTTTATTTTAATAATTTGACTTTGATAATATTTTTTTCATTATCAAATCCGATAACCTGAAAACTGCTTTTTTCATTCAGTAAATATTCGTGTTCGCTCCAATGTTCTCTATCTATATTAAATAATTTATCCATATCTAAAAATTCAGTTTCTTCTGACGCTTCAATTTCTATTATAGGATTTTTACCCTTGCTAAATCTCTGTGCATCTTTTAAATTAGTCGTAGTTGAACAAAAAGATTTTTCGGTAAAAACATTTCCAATTTCAGATAAATTCTCTAATTCTTCTTTTGTCAAATCTGATTGTAAAGCACGATAAAGAGTGATTTTTTTATTTGATTTTTCAACTTTTGACTTATCATTAAAAATGTTTCTCAAATGTTCTACAGACTCATTCATCTCATCTTTAAATGAACCTGAATAAATATCTCTATCATGACGTAACTTTGAATGAATTGCATCAGGATGATACTTATAATACCTTAGTGCTGCCATATCATCTTTTGAATAATGTATGGTTTCTCCTGTCAAAACATTGAATACATCAACTTCTTCAGTTTTATTGTTTTTGACAAAAACTTTTTCTAAAGAGCCTCCTTCCCCAAGATATCCGCATATTCTTTTATCATCAGAGTACAATCCTTTAAATCCTTGTATCTCTTTACCTGCTCGCATTCTGACAACATTACCCTGCTTTGAGGTAATCAATCTGTCTATATGTTCTCCTTCTTCTAAAAAATTTGTTTTTGCAAAATGTTGAAGAACATCAAATAAATTTTCAGTACTATTTTTTATATTCAATCCTGCTTTAGCATAAGAAGAAATTGCTTCACATCCTCTGTTTTCAACAGCATTAATAACTTCTTCGCCCTTTTTTGTACATTCCTTTAGCGAAGTTGATTCTTTAACTATTGTTGATACTAATTTTTTAGATGAGTCAATGTTTAGATTCATTTTATGTATATATAAAGTTTTTTTATAAAAAATTTTTGCCCTCTAAACTATTGCAAATTTTCTGTTTACAAGTTCGTGCCTATTGTCGAAAAGAGAAACTTCTTCTCCAAAAATCTTAACATATCTGTCATAACCTGTGACATATAACATTGATAATACTCTGCTTTCTACGTTCACAAGTTTTATATGCTCAAAGTTTTTTAATATAAAGAAAAACTCATTAGAACAATCCTCAACCCCTTCCAAGTCAAGTATAATAGTGTCGTGTTCCGATATAATACTATATATATCTTGTGCTAAATTTTTTGTGATAGTTGAAACATTAGGGCACAAGAATGTTCTACCATACTTCTTATATATTTCCATAATTTATATTCTATATTTTTTATCACAACCATTTAACTATCCTTTAATATAAGATTCTTACAACTTTTGTATGGTCTTTTATATATGATGATGTATAATCTTGTTATGGATAGAAAATTCAAAATCAATTCTAAATACGGGCCTGCGGGAGATCAACCCAAAGCAATACAACAACTCGTTGAAGGGATAAATCTTGGCTATGACACTCAAACTTTATTGGGTATAACAGGTTCGGGTAAAACATTTACTATTGCGAATGTAATAGAAAAAGTTCAGAAACCCACCCTTATTATTGCTCATAATAAAACTCTTGCAGCACAACTTTACAATGAATTCAGAGAACTTTTCCCCGATAATGCGGTTGAATATTTTATAAGTTATTATGACTATTATCAACCTGAAGCATATATTCCGAGAACAGATACTTATATAGAAAAATCTGCAAGTATAAACGAAGAAATCGACAGACTAAGACATAATACAACAAGAAGTCTATACGAAAGAAATGATGTAATAATCGTGGCATCAGTAAGTTGTATATACGGTCTTGGATTGCCGGAAAACTATTTTAAAGGCTCAACAGAATTAAACATAGGAGATGAACTCGACCGTGATGAATTGTTAAAACATCTTGTCAGTATCCAATACAAAAGAAACGATGTTAACCTTGAACATTCAACCTTCAGAGTAAGAGGAGATGTTATAGAACTAATGCCCGCTTACGAAAAAATCGTAACTAGAATATGCATGTTTGGAGATGAAATTGAAAAATTTGTAAAAATAGATCCCGTATCAGGCGAAATCGTCGAAACTCCTGATAAAATTGTTATTTATCCCGCAGTGCATTATCTTTCTTATGATGAAAATGAAGAAGAAACTATTCAACTAATAAGACAAGAACTTCAAAACAGATTAACGGAATTATATGATGAAAATAAAATTCTTGAGGCTCAACGTCTTGAACAGAGAGTAAAATACGATATAGAAATGATAAAAGAGATGGGATACTGTTCGGGTATAGAAAACTACTCAAGAATAATAGAACGCAGACCGCCCGGCTCTGCACCTGCTACATTACTTGATTATTTTCAAGGAGATTTTTTAACGGTAATCGATGAATCTCACGTCACAATTCCACAACTTAAAGGAATGTATCACGGCGACAGAGCAAGAAAAGATACCCTTGTGAATTACGGGTTTAGGCTGCCTTGTGCTAAAGATAACCGTCCTTTAAAAGAAAAAGAATTTTTTGATAAAGTAGGACAGAAAATATATATATCAGCAACTCCCGCAGAGTTTGAAACAAAAACATCCGAACAAATTGTCGAACAAATTATTCGTCCGACCGGTCTTGTCGATCCTAAAATCAGCATAAGACCGATTGATACTCAAATCCCTGATTTGGAAAAAGAAATCGAAAAACGAGTTGAAAAGAATGAACGTGTTTTGATTACTACTCTAACAAAACGAATGGCAGAAGATTTATGCGACTATTTCCTTCAAGAAGGAATAAAAGTAAGATACTTACACAGCGATATTAAATCAATAGAACGTGTAGAAATCCTTAGAGATTTGAGATTAGGCGAATTTGATGTACTTATCGGAGTAAACTTGTTAAGAGAAGGGTTGGATATTCCGGAAGTATCATTAGTCGCCATTATGGATGCTGATAAAGAAGGTTTCTTGCGTTCTGATACAAGTCTTATTCAAACGATAGGTCGTGCTGCTCGTAACTCTTGCGGAGAAGTTATTATGTACGCTGATAAAATAACTGACTCTATGCAAAGAGCAATAGATGAAACTAATCGCAGACGAGAAATTCAAATTGCACATAACAAAAAATACGGAATTATCCCTCAAACCATTAAAAAACCTATCGAAAACAATCTGCTCTCACTTGTCGAAAGTTACAGAAGTCTTGAAGATATTGTTGCGGAAGAAATGGTCGATATGGGAATTGATAAAAAGAGTTTACCAAAACTTATAGACAAACTCGAAAAGGATATGCACAAATCCGCTAAACTTCTTGATTTTGAACGTGCCGCTGAAATCCGTGACCAACTTAAAAAACTTCGTGAAATGGCAAAAAAATAAATTATCAGGCTTTCTGATGAACTTATTATCTGGTTTTTAACTTTCTTATCCTTATTTCATTATTTTCAATATATAATTCAACTTTGTCTAAAACAGGGTTAATACCTAAGCCCTCTAATATTGATTTCGGAATAATAATTCCCCAACTATTTCCAATATTTCTTAATTTTTTCTCTATCATATTGTAATTATATCAAAATAGGTTGACACATTGTGACTACTTATGTTATAACATGAGTAGTCACAAATAGAGGTTGATCACATGGATAAATATGAACTGGAAAAAATAATTGAAAAAAAATATAATACCCTTTATACAGATTTGGAAACATTATTTTCAACACTGAGTGACATTAGCGGCACAGTACAGACTATTCGAGAATTAAATTATCTCAATAAAAAAATAATACCTAATCAAAAAATCCGAGAATAATCTCTGACTTTTAATAAAACTTTAATAAAACAAAAAAAACAGATGTATATAGTCAAGTCTTCTGCTGTTATTATGAATAAAACAGGAGTTTAAATTCCAGGAATAAATTATTTTATAAGTTTAAAAAAATTGTAAACAATCCTTGCAAGTTCATCATTTTTCATAAGTATTATATTCATTTCTGACAAAAGTTATTCTATTGGTACACAATGCCGAAAGTTAAATAATTCATCAGGTTCTATATTTAATACCTGCATTATTTTATTCAAATTCTATGCCGTTGGATAAAATTTACAGCGTTCTATATTGCTTAAACTGGCAGTTTCTATACCGAAAAATTCTGCCATGCGTTCCTATGTTAAGGACTTTGATTTACGTATTTCTTTGATTCTTTTGCCTTATAAAATTTTAATATCCATAACTTACACCATATAATAATTATCTTTTATTTAGAATGCAAATTTAATTTTGCAAAAAAACAGTATTTATTTGATTTATAATGTTTTACATGTATGATGATTTGTAAAACTGAAAATTATATCATTATTTTTTAAGTTGTGCTTAATGGAGGTATTAAAGAGTGATTAAAGTTTCAATTATTATTCCAGTTTATAACGTTGAATTATATTTGAGAAAGGCTTTAGATAGTTGTATAAATCAAACAATGAAAGAAATTGAAATCATTTGTGTTGATGATTGTTCTACTGACAGTTCGTTTGAAATATTAAAAGAATATGCTCAAAAAGATGAACGATTTGTATTAATTCAGCAAGATAAAAATTGTGGACAAGGGATTGCCAGAAATATAGCGGTCAAAAAAGCAAATGGAAAATATATAATGTTTTTAGATCCCGATGATTGGTTTGAAACTGATGCTTGTGAAGTTATGTATAATGCGGCCGAAAAAAATAATGCAAAAATTGTACAATCGGCTCATATTGAACACATGCCGGATGGTACAAGTAAAATAGAGGACTGTTTCTATAATTATTCGAAAAAAAATAAGATAGAGATTCTGCCAAATACATTTGTTGATACAATGAAATTACCAAACACAACTTTTAGAAGTTTTAGAAATTGTCCTTGGGGGAAAATATATCTATTAGAACATATAATTAATAAAAATATTCAATTTGCACACTATAGAAAAGGAGAAGATCATAAGTGGACTATAGACGCAAAATTATCCACTCCATTTTTTTATATAGATAAACCAACATACAACTATTTAATCCGTAATAATTCTGCTGTATGTACTTATAAAACATTGTATGAAGAACCTATTGAAAATCTTAAAGAAGTGTTGAACAAGTACCCGAAGGATAAAAATATAATTGATAAGTTTAATAAGTATGTCACATGGAGATACTCTATAAAATTCAGAAAAAGCGGAAAGATTCTTCCGTATTTTTATATAAAAAACAGACATTTCATGAACTTTCAACAGAGGATATTATTTCTTGCCCAAAATGTTCCTCAAGAACTATTTAGTGTTAAAAATAAAGCCGGTAGGCGATATATAAATCAAAAATCCAAAGTAATAAAAATTTTGGGACTAAAATTTGAATTCAAAATATCTGACTAGTTTCATTAGTTTAATTTTATAAAAACAAAAAGAGGATAGCAAAATACCATCCTCTTTTATTTATAATAATAAAATACGTATTAACGTTTTGAGAATTGGAATCTCTTTCTTGCTCTTTTTCTACCGTATTTTTTACGTTCTTTAACACGTGCATCACGAGTTAACAAACCTTCTGAACGAAGAACTGCTTTATATTCTTCATTTGATTTGAGTAATGCTCTTGCAATACCGTGTCTGATAGCACCTGATTGACCAACAATACCACCGCCAACAGCCTTTACCTTAACATCATATTTGTCTTGGTTTTCTGTTAATACAAGAGGTCTGTAAATCATCATTTCAACTGCCGGTCTGTTACCGATATATGCAGATAATGTTTTTCCGTTAACAAAGATTCTACCTTTACCCTTAACGAGTTTTACAACCGCGATAGAATTTTTTCTACGTCCTGTAGCAATAATTTCATTAGTAGCCATTATTGATCTCCTTTCGCTGATGAGTTAACCGTAGAAGGAGTATTACATTTACCCCCCTCTTTTTCTAACACGATTGGTTGTTGTGCAGCGTGTGGATGTTCAGAACCACAATAAACTTTCAACTTGTTGAATTGTTGAGCACCTAATGTGTTATGTTGAAGCATTCCTTTTACTGCTTTTTCAATCAATTTAGTAGCATCTTTTTCTCTAACTTCTTTAACAGAAGCAGATTTTAATCCACCCGGATAACCTGTGTGGTGATAATATATTTTATCAGTTTCTTTATTCCCTGAAACTAACACTTTTTCTGCGTTGATAACGATAACGAAATCGCCTGTATCAACGTTTGGAGTGTATTCAGGTTTATTTTTACCTCTCAAAATGTTTGCAACACGAGTAGCAAGACGACCAAGAATTTCGCCTTCTGCATCGACTACATACCATTTTCTTTCAACTTCTAGAGGTTTTGCTGAATATGTTTTATTCATCATTTTAATTTTCTCCAATAGTTAATATGTTACTTCCATAAGTGTCAAACCATAAGGTTCGACTGTCTGACCGGCCTTGCGTCGGTCTTTTGCCTCAAGCACCTCACGCATGTGTTCAGGCTCAAGGTTGTGTCCTTCAATCTTCAAAAGAGTTCCGACTATTGTTCTTACCATATTGTATAAAAACCTGTTACCCTCAATATCAAGAATAACTCTGTCGCCTTCTTTTTTGATTTCGGCACGATATAAAATACAGACTTTGCTTGGGTTTAGCGTTCCGGAGGACTTAAAACTTGAAAAATCATGTTCTCCTAATAGATAACTCAACGACTTATTCATTCTTTCAATATCTACCTCGAATTTCACTCTCATCAAATCCCCGTCAAACGCTTGTTTGTATCTTCTGTTGATAAATTCAAAACGATACCAACGTCTGATTGCGGATTTTTGAGCATGAAACCCGTCAGAAACTTTTCTCAAATTCGAGATTGAAATATCACTTGGTAAAATTTCGTTCACGTGATAGATAAAATCTGAAGCAACAATATCTTTATCATAGTCAAAATGAACGACTTGACCTAATGCATTCACACCTCTGTCCGTTCTTCCGGAAAAGACTGTTTTTATTTTACGTGAGAGGGAGCAAATTTGTTTGCTCATTCCCTCATTATTATGTTTATCTGAGTGAGAATCCCCACTATTTAAGAAAGTACAAATTGCCTTTTCAAGTTCGCCCTGTATTGTAGGGAACTCACGCTCTTTGCCGTTTTCGAACTGAATCTGACTTCCTGCGTAATTTTTCCCCACATACTGAACTTGAACTGAATACCTCATTCAACTATACCAATTGAATAAGTGCCATTTCAGTAGCATCACCTCTGCGAGGAGGTAATCTGAAGATTCTTGTGTAACCACCGTTACGTTCAGAATATTCTTTACTAATTGTTGAGAACAATTTTCTCAATACAGTTTGAGAAACAAGTTTCTTTCCTTCTTCTGCTGTTTCATAAACTCTAGAAGTTTCAGGATCGAAAAACTTACCTGTTTCTTTATCAAAGATAAACTTGGCTGCTTGTCTTCTTGAGTTCAAGTCACCTTTTTTAGCCAAAGTGATAATACCTTCTG
>CACXGY010000041.1 GCA_902767275.1 uncultured bacterium
CAATAATATTTTTAAAACAGCAGTGATAGATTGCGATGTTTCGCACCGATTTATCAAATCAGTAACCCATCCTCAGTCCTTCCCTTGACAAGGGAAGGAAGTGATTATAACTCCCTTAAACAAGGGGAGTCGGCTTTGTTGAGGTTTTGTGATTACAAAGCCGGTGGGGTTGCCGATTCCAAAGGCATGAAGTATGTGTGTTCATAATATTATATCTTAAGACAGAACCTTACTTGTAACATTTCAACTTTTTTTATTACAAAATAATATATAATTACCAATATAAATTAATAAATCTAAACTTTTGTAAATTCAATAAACGAAAAATCGCAATTTTATTTATTTAGGATTATTCATTAATCAGTTAGTATGTCAAAACATTAGTCTTGAAAATTTTATCAGTTAGTAGTATTATTAAAAAAAAGGATTTTTGATGACTAAATTTTATCTAACAACTGAACATCATCATACACATAGCAACCCGAAGGGGCTATGGATTTTGATGTAATCAGTTTCCACTAAATAGTTTCTTCGGGAAAAGGTTATGAAGAAATATTTAGTTATGGAGAAATTTATAAATGTCATTAATAATAAATGCCATATCGGCAATAGGAAATAATAATAGTTTTTACCCGTTACTTGTGCGTGATTGCGGTATCGAAGCACCAACTAAGGTTGCTCAGACGTATAATCAAAATGCTAAGGAATCTAAAATTATGGCTAAACACGCAACAAGAGAGCGTTTCATTGATGAATACGGTTCTTCTGTCATTTGGCTGGGTGGAGTTCCTGCAGTTGAAGCAATTTGCAATAAAATTATTAATAAAAAAGGCATAAATTCAAAAATCAACTTTAAACTCCTTGATGAAAATAAAAATGCCATGAGTGAAATAGACAGAAAACAACAAGGAATAGATATTAATATTGAAAAGTTTAAAGATATAGCATCAGAAGAAGTTGAACAATTAAAGAAAGCAAAAAAGAATGTAAAACTTCTTAAAAATATGACAGTTGCGAAATATACTGCTGCAATTGCACTTCCTGTTGCTTTAATGGGTTTTGTTCTTCCTAAATCAAATTTTGCATTAACAAATTATTTGTTAAATAGAGATGCTAAAAAGGGTCTTATACCTGAAAAATATTTAAAAGATAAAAATATAGGAAAAAATTTAGACATTACTACAACTGATAAATTGTCCGAAAAAGAAGCAGAAGTAAATTACAACAGTCTCTATAACAGTTCTAAATCTCAAAAGTTCACAGCCTTGAACTCTTTAAAAACAACTAATGATACCTCTTTTAAAGGTTTTGCGTCGTTTATGACAGGTTTAACTCAACAAGAAAAAATGGCAATGACTGACGGAGGTTTAGGACTGGGCAGAGTCGGTACTTCAAGAAGAAAAAATGAAGCAATTGAAAATGCATTTAGAGTTGCCGGTATGATGTACCTTAATTTTGTTGCTCCTAAACAGATTGATAAAGGTCTTGATAAAGGGATTAAAGCAGCCTTTGGTATCAATCCTAGCCTTGATCCTAAAATTATGTCTAATAAGCGTTTTCTTGCTCTTGTACGCTCAAACAAATTGGAATTACCTAAAAGCCAAGAAGAAGTTATTGACTTTATAGACAATAATCCTAAGTCATTATTCTCAAAAATTGCGGCACAAGAAGGGGAAGTTCAATTCTTAAAATCAGGGGTCAGAGATCCAAGATGTTATGTTAATACAGAAAATGTCTTTAAACTTGCACAAAAAATGCAAGATTTTGGAGAAAGTGCCAGAAAATCAGGAAATGTCGTTAAATATGCAAAAAAAGCATTAGGTGCTAAATCTGCAAGCATATTTTCTAATATTGCGATTAGTAGTTCATTACTTGCAGTTGCACTTCCACAAGCACAATTCTTATTAAGAAAAGTTATTTCAGGCTCGGATGTTGATCCGGGATTAATGTAATTTTATATAAACATTCTTTATTATATAATTAGTTTATGATTTCTGAAAAAGTGTACCAAATGTTTATATTAGGAAGTGGCAACCTTGATTATGTTTTAAAAAAAGGTGCAGGAGGTGTTATCTTTTTTAAAGATGATATTTTATCAGAAACCCAATTTAAAAATTTGATTAAGGAGATTAAAATAAAGTCTAAAATAACTCCGTTTTTATCAATAGATCAAGAAGGCGGCAGGGTCGAAAGAACTGAAAATATACACCCTAAAAAATATTTATCGCCGATGTTTGCTTTTCAAAAAGGAGAACAATTTTTAAAAACACAAACCTTCGAAATTGCTGAGGAGTTAATAAGTTATGGCATAAATATGAATTTTGCACCCTGTCTTGATGTCAATTCCAATCCGAATAATCCGATAATAGGCGAACGAGCATTTTCAAATAATCCTGATGATGTATGTGTCGGTTATGATATTGTTAATACAATATATTCTTCAAACGGAATTATACCGGTGATAAAGCATTTTCCCGGACATGGAGATACAACAACTGATTCTCACAAAGAATTACCTGTTATCACTTTATCATTTGATGAAATGTATAAAACTCACATTTTCCCTTTTAAATATGCAATTGATAAAGGTGCTGAGGCAATTATGGTTGCTCACCTTTATTGCCAATGTTTTGATAAGGAAGAAATTCCGACTTCTCTCAGTAAAAACTGTATAAATTATATTCGAAATTCATTAAACTTTAATGGGGTATTAATCTCTGATGATATGTTCATGAAAGGGGTTTCTAAATACGGACTTACACAAGCATGCTTAATGGGGATTTATGCAGGAATAAACATGTTTATTTACAGAAATTCAACAGAAGAAGTTATATCAATGATTGAAGAAATAACTAAACTCGCAGAGAACGACAGTATTTTAAGAGATAAAATAGAAACATCTTATAACCGAATTATTGAATTAAAGCATAAATACGGAATATCAAAATAAAATCAATAAAAAAAGCTGCGTTACGCAGCTAGTATTTCATAATCTTGGGAGGAGATTTGGGATAGTTGATTGTAACCATTGTACTATAATTTTTAAAAACATGGAGCATGTGAAGTCAAAAATTTTACATTTTGTAATATTTTTATAAAAAATTTTTTTAGATAGCAAAAAAAAATGTTTATAAGTTTTAAAAACTGTGATATAATTTATAGGCAATTTAATTTCAGGAGATAATTATGAAAATTAATGCAATTAACTTTGGTGCATTTACCGAACCGTTGCCACCAAAATCAATAGTAGCAGAAGAAACAGGAAATACACCTATTCCGAATGATTATGATGATACAAGACTTGCTGTTACAAAACAACAAGATGCAAAGGTTTCATCTCCGATTGAAAAAACAAACGGTAGCGTGGAAGATTTAATGCAAGCACAATCTGCAACTGAAAAAATGGCACATTCTTACGGATTTTCAAGTACAGAACATGCCGCACAAGCAACATCTGCTCCGACTGGAGTTGCAGCAGTATCAGGTTCTGCAAGTATGTCGTTAAATGCATAAATAAATTTTGATAGTATAAAAAGACCGTCATATTGGCGGTCTTTTTTTGCTTATATTAAAATGTTTATATGGATATTATCAGATTAAAAGAAATAAATTCTACAAATGATTACGTAAAGCAGAACATACAAGCATTACCTAATCTTACCGCTGTATATGCTGACAGACAAACTTCTGGACGAGGAAGATTGGAAAGAAAATGGATTGATACAGGAGACGACAACTTATATCTGACTATCGTTCTTAAACCATTTAAAACAATAAATCCGATATACTCAAATTTTACACAATATTTATCAGTTATATTAGTCATGCTTTTAGAGGAAGAATACAATCTTTCTCCTAAAATAAAATGGCCGAATGATGTAATTATTAATGGTAAAAAAGTAGCAGGTATACTTGCTGAAGGAACTACAAAAGGCGGAGAGTTTTTAGGTTTGGCTCTGGGGATAGGTGTAAATTTGAATACGACAAAAGAGGAACTTTCTATTATTGATAAACCTGCGACTTCTATTTTTAATGAAACCTGTCAATACATAAATAAAATAGAATTTTTAGAAAAACTTTTATCAAAGTTTTGTTTGTTATATGATAAATTTATTGTTGAGGGGTTTCCGTTTATAAAAAAATACTACGAAAGTAGAGCAAATTTTATAAATAAGAATATAACAATAAATGTCTTGGGTAAACTCCACAGCGGAATAGCGGAAGGGATTTCAGATGATGGTTCTCTTTTGCTAAAAGAGGATAAAACAACTAGCGTGTACTTTATAGGAGATATATTATGAACAGTGGATTAACTGACGGTCTTTCACTCATGGCCATCGGTATGGGAACAGTCTTGTTGTTCCTTTGTATATTGATAATATCAATGCATATTATGTCAAAAGTTGTAATTTGGCTTAATAAAATCTTTCCGGAAGCAATTCCGGCGACAGCAGGTACAAAACCTGTTGCGGCATCAAATGATGATGCAATTGCAGTAGCAATTGCCGCAGTATTAGCAAAAAGATAAAATACTTAAAGCAATAAAAACAATGACTTTTGTGCATTAATGTTATATTGCCTTTATTATACATAAGATAATTACATTATAAGAGGATATAAAAATGACTAAAAAACTAATTAAAGTAATGGATACATCATTCCGTGACGGTTTTCAATCCGTATACGGTGCTCGTGTATTCGTAGATGATTTTATACCGGCACTTCAGGCTGCTGTTGATGCAGGTATTAAGCATTTTGAAACAGCGGGTGGCGCGAGATTTCAATCTCCGATTTTCTACTGTAATGAAAATGCGTTTGATACAATGGATAAAATAAGAGCAGCGGTTGGACCTGATGTTAATTTACAATCTTTGGCTCGTGGTGTTAATGTTGTAGGGTTAGATTCTCAACCGAGAGATATCATTAATTTACACGCAAAAATGTTCAAAAAACATGGTGTAACAACAGTAAGAAACTTTGATGCGTTAAATGATGTTAACAATCTTATTTATTCCGGACAATGTATTAAAGACAACGGTCTAAAACACGAAGTTACAATTACAATGATGGAATTACCTATCGGATGCGAGGGTGCTCACGATGTTGCATTTTATGAAAGAGTATTAAGAAATATTCTTGATGCAGGAATCCCATTCGATAGCCTTGCATTCAAAGATGCATCAGGTACATCAGCACCTGAAAAAGTTTATCAGACTATAAAAAGAACAAGAGAGATTCTTGGTTCGGATGCACACATAAGATTTCATTCTCACGAAACGGCCGGTACAGGTTTGGCTGCATATTTGGCTGCCTTAAGAGGTGGTGCTGACGGTATCGACTTATCTATGAAACCTGTTTCAGGCGGTACAGCACAACCGGACATTGTTTCTATGTGGCATGCACTGAAAGGTTCTGAATACGATTTAGGCATAGATATTAATAAAATTTTGGAAACAGAGGAAATCTTTAAAGAATGTATGAAAGATTACTTCTTACCTCCTGAAGCATTGGCTGTTAATCCTATGATTATTTCTTCACCATTACCTGGTGGAGCGTTAACCGCTAATACTCAAATGATGCGAGATAACGGAGTAATGAATAAGTTTCCTGAAGTTGTTGCAGCAATGAAAGAAGTTGTCGAAAAAGGCGGCTTTGCTACTTCTGTTACACCTGTTTCTCAATTCTACTTCCAACAAGCATTTAACAATGTTATGTTTGGTAACTGGAAGAAAATTGCTGAAGGTTACGGTAAAATGGTTCTTGGTTATTTCGGAAAAACACCTTGCGACCCTGATGCTGAAATTATTAAAATTGCTCATGAACAACTCGGGCTTGAACCTACAACTGAATTAGTTGTTGATCTAAATGATAAAGATCCTTCAAAAGGTATCGAAGCAGCGACTAAAAGATTAGTTGATGCAGGTCTTGAAGTAAATGATGAAAATATCTTTATCTCTGCTGCATGTAAAGATAAAGGCATTATGTTCTTGCAAGGCAACGGTGTAATTGGGGTTAGAAAGAACGAAGGCGGTAACAACGAAAATAAATCTTGCGAAACAAAAGGTGGCGGAAATGAGTACACCGTAAAAGTTAACGGTAAAAACTATGCTGTTAAACTTGACGGAGATAAAGCAACCGTTAACGGTAAAACATACAATATCAATGTGAAAGAAGGGATTGAACAAACTTCTTCTGCTGCTTCATCAGGCGATGGAGAAGAAGTAAAAGCGGGTGTTCCGGGTAATGTTCTTAGAATAGAAGCACCTGAAGGAACTTCTGTTGAAGAAGGTGATGTTCTTTTAGTTCTTGAAGCAATGAAAATGGAAATAGAAGTAAAATCTCCAAAAGCAGGTACCGTTCAATCTGTTCTTGTTTCACAAGGCGAAAAAGTTGTTAATGGTCAAGCGTTGGTAACAATAGGTTAGGAGGCTTGACATGCAATTAATGGAAGGATTGAAAAATTTATGGGAATCTACCGGATTGATGAATTTTATTCTTCAACCGGAACCCGGTATGGAAGGTTTTGAAGCATTCTTACATGCTTACGGAATGCCAATAATGATAGTTATTTGTTTATTCTTATTATGGTTAGGAATAAAAAAAGGTTTTGAACCGTTATTACTTGTTCCGATTGCATTCGGAGGTTTAATAGCAAACTTCCCTTGTGATCACGGATTTCAAGCATTTGTATATAAAGTTGGTATTGACCCAACGATTGGGATATTTCCTTTAATAATCTTTATGGGTGTAGGGGCAATGACTGACTTTGGACCGCTTATTGCAAACCCTAAAACTGCTTTACTGGGTGGTGCTGCTCAATTTGGAATCTTCGGAGCATTACTCTTAGCATTATGTCTTGGTTTTAATATATCAGAAGCAGGGGCAATCGGTATAATCGGCGGTGCTGACGGTCCTACATCAATCTTTGTTACATCAAGATTGGCTGAACATTTATTACCTGCTATCGCTGTTGCTGCATATTCATATATGGCATTGGTACCTGTTATTCAACCGCCTATTATGAAATTATTAACGACAGAAGAAGAACGAAAAATACAAATGACTCAATTGAGAGAAGTTTCTAAACGTGAAAAAATTGTTTTTCCGCTTGTAGTATTATTACTTTGTGCAATCTTATTACCTGATGCTTGCCCGCTAGTTGGTATGCTCACATTTGGGAATTTATGTAAAGAATGCGGAGTTGTTGACAGATTATCTGATACTATGCAAAATGCACTAATCAACATCGTGACAATTTTCTTAGGTTTAGCCGTAGGTTCAAAATTATCTGCCGATCATTTCTTAACACCTGAAACATTAAAAATTCTTGTCTTAGGGATTTTAGCATTTTCAATGGCTACAGCCGGCGGTGTTATTATGGCAAAAATTATGAACCTGTTCTCAAAAGAAAAAATCAATCCATTAATAGGTTCAGCAGGCGTTTCTGCCGTACCTATGGCTGCTCGTGTATCTAACAAGGTTGGGCTTGAATATAATCCTCAAAACTTCTTGTTAATGCACGCTATGGGTCCAAATGTTGCAGGTGTTATTGGCTCCGCAGTTGCGGCAGGCGTATTATTAGCACTTTGCCACTAATACGATAAACGATTATATAAAAGAGGTAAGCAACTTAAATTGTTTACCTCTTTTTATTTTATAATTATTTACATCTGATACATTTCAACTTATAATATTAAAAGGGAGATTTATTAATGAAAAAAACAACAGTTAAATATCCGTTTTTGTCAAAAGAAGTTGAAGTATATGAAAGAGAAAACGGTCATAAAATAGTTTTAGCACATAAAGAAGGCGGACTTGTGAATATAAGTACCTGGGTTAGAACGGGTTCTATAAATGAAGATGAGAAAAATAACGGAATCTCACACTTTTTAGAACATTTAATGTTTAAAGGAACGCATAAACATCCTGCCGGAGAATTTGACAGAACATTAGAAGCAAGAGGTGCTATTGTAAATGCCGCTACTTGGAAAGATTATACATTTTATTATGTCACTCTCCCTAAAGGCGAAAACAATGAAAACTTTGACCTTGCACTTGAACTCCACGCAGATATGATGATTGATCCTGTTATACCTCATAACGAAGTTGGAGATCCATTTGACCTTAACGATAAAAACATAGGTACAAAACGGGAACGTCACGTTGTTATCGAAGAAATAAGAATGAGAGAGGATCAACCTTGGACAAAGGTTTACAATGCTTGTAATAAAGCGATGTATACTTCTCATCCATACAAGAGAGATGTTATAGGTACTCCTCAAATAATTTCTCAAGTAACACAAGAAGAAATTATGAATTATTATAGAACCTTCTACTCTCCTAACAATATGACTACTATTGTTGTAGGAGATTTTAATCATGATATTATTCTTCAAAAAATAGAAAATTTATTTGATTTTAAAGGCAGAGAAAGAACGGAGAAAAAGGAATATTCTATTGATACTCCTACCTCTGATACTAAATACATAGAAAATACTGCGTGCATAAATTCTGCATTTTTGATGTTCGGATATCTGGGTGCACCTGCTCATGATATTAAAAACTGTATTCTTCTTGATATGCTTTCTATTATTTTAGGGGAAGGTGCGAGTTCAAGATTATATAAGAATTTGATTGAAAAACAAGAAGATCAAATATTTAGTATGATAGATTCTGATCACTATATTTTCCGTGACGGAAGCAATTTCTTTATTCAAGGTAATTTTATCCCTGATAAAAAAGAATTGGCAATTGAACTGATAAAAAAAGAGATTGAGTCTGTTAAAACTACTATTACAGAAGACGAGTTAATAAAAGCAAAGAAAAAAATTAAGTCTAGATTTGCCGCAAACGCTGAAACTGTATCTGAAATTGGTGAAAATATAGGTTACTATATGACTGTATGCAATGACTTATCATTAGTTACTGATTATTTAGATATTGTTAATAATATATCTGTTAATGATATTCAAAATGCAGCCGATAAATTTTTAAATATTAACAATGCTACAATATCTGTTTTGATGCCGGAAAACAAATAAGAATACTTTTTTATGAAGATTATCCTATTAACTAAAAGTTTCAGTTAGTACCTTTAGTGCTTCAAAAAACACATTTGGATGTGTTTTTTGGATTTTATATGCAGCATTCGGAGAACTAAGTATTCTTGCTGCTGAATAGTGTGGATTTGTCTCCATAAGATAACTAAGCATTTTTAATTCTAATGGCGATAGATTTTTCAGATTATTTATTGAGGTGTCCATATCTTTAAATTTTTCATCCCCAATATCATACAATTTTGATATGGCTTTTCTTTTATCTTCTCCTTGAAATATAATTTCTTTTCCTTTATATGAAATTTTTATTGGTTCAGGATAATATGAAGTTTCATCAAAAAGTTCTTCGCTATCCCAAAAAGATTTTTTTGAATCTTTTACACTACCTTGAGAAATTAATGTCATATTATCTCTAGATGAATATCCGCTTTCATAAGCATTGCTATATTTAACATAATTTCGCTCTGTCGGATTATGCATATCTTGAAGAACATAATCAAAACGTCCATCTTTATGCATTATTCGAACTTCTCTAAGAGAAGTAACACCATTATCTCTAACAATTTGTTCTGGGGTTCTGCTCCACATTGAATATTTTTTTCTTGTAAAAATATGATGTGATTTATCAGATTGTTCAGTATATACTTTACCTTCAGCCATATTTGTTATTTTTTCATTTGACGGCAAGAAAAAAGTTTTATATAATTTGTTTAAAAAAGTTTTCCCTTGTTGTGCTTGGGTTTGTACTTCTGTTTTTGTTCCTTTTTGAACAACTTTTTTACCTTTAGTTTCAACTTGCGATGAAATTTCTTGTGCTGTTTTAGTTGCTAATATTTTTAAATTCATACGATCCTTTCATAATAATTATGTATATTCTTATAAACATTTTTAAATAAAAAAAATTGACTTTTTTTTATTTAATATTTACAAGTTGAAATGTTAATTTTTTGTTTATTTTTTAAGAAATAGCAAAAAAATGGTGTTAAATGATAGTAGAAAACAGTGAATAGTGTATAATAACATACAATTATCATGAAAACTGTAAGAATTGAAAATGTAAAACATAATATATAAGGAGATTTAATTATGGCAAAAACAATTGGTATTGACTTAGGTACAACAAACTCAGTTGTTGCGGTTATGGAAGGTGGAAAACCGACCGTTATTGCCAACGCTGAAGGTATGAGAACAACCCCTTCAATCGTAGGGTTTTCTAAAACGGGCGAAAGATTAGTTGGTCAATTGGCAAAACGTCAAGCAATTCTTAACCCGGATAAAACTATTGCATCTATAAAAAGGCACATGGGTGACGATTATAAAAAGAATATTGACGGGAAAGATTACACTCCTCAAGAAATATCAGCAATGATTTTAAGAAAATTGGCTGATGATGCAAGTTCATACTTAGGAGAAAAAGTTACATCTGCCGTTATTACTGTTCCTGCATATTTTAATGATGCACAAAGACAAGCAACAAAAGATGCAGGTAAAATAGCAGGCTTAGACGTTCTTCGTATTGTTAACGAACCTACAGCAGCAGCACTTGCATACGGCTTAGAAAAAGAAAATTCTGAAAAAGTGCTTGTATTTGACCTTGGTGGTGGTACATTCGATGTTTCTGTTCTTGAAATCGGCGATGGTGTACATGAAGTATTATCAACATCCGGCGATACCCGTTTAGGTGGTGACGACTTCGACCAAAAAATTATGGATTGGATTTGTGCTGAATTTAAGAAACAAGAAGGTATGGATTTATCCAATGATAAGCAAGCAATGCAACGTATTAAAGAAGCCGCTGAAAAAGCAAAATGTGAACTATCTTCTGTTGTTGAAACAAATATCAACTTACCGTTCATTACTGCTGATGCTAACGGGCCTAAACACTTAGACTTGAACTTATCAAGAGCAAAATTTGAAGAACTTTCTTATGATTTATTAGAAAGATGTAAAAAACCTGTAGAACAAGCATTGTCTGATGCAGGTTTATCAAAGAATGATATCAATGAAGTTATCTTGGTTGGCGGTTCAACTCGTATTCCTGCTGTTCAACAATTGGTAAAAGAATACACAGGCAAAGATCCTAACCAATCTGTTAACCCTGATGAAGTCGTTGCGGTTGGTGCTGCTGTTCAAGCAGGTGTTCTCGCAGGTGAAGTTAAAGATATCGTATTACTTGATGTAACTCCTTTAACTTTAGGTATTGAAACAATGGGTGGTGTTATGACAGCATTAGTTCCTAGAAACACTACAATTCCTGTTTCAAAATCACAAATATTCTCAACCGCTGAAAATAACCAAACTGCAGTTGATATCAACGTTCTTCAAGGCGAAAGACCTATGTCTAGAGATAACAAGTCATTAGGTATGTTCAGACTTGAAGGAATCGCTCCTGCTATGCGTGGTATTCCTCAAATCGAAGTTACATTCGATATTGATGCTAACGGTATTGTGAACGTTTCTGCTAAAGATAAAGCAACTAATAAAGAACAAAAAATCACAATTACAAATTCATCTAATTTGTCTGAGGAAGATATTGATAAGATGGTTAAAGAAGCAGAAGCAAATGCTGCTGAAGATAAAAAGAAAAAAGAAGGTGCTGAAGTTAAAAACAATGCTAATTCATTAATAGCATCTGCTGAAAGATTAACAAAAGATTTTGAAGGCAAAATCGACAGTGCTGATGAATCTAAATTGAACGAACAAAAAGATGCCCTTAAGAAAGCATTAGATGAAGACAAGTCTGTTGATGAGTTGAAAAAATTGTCTGAAGATTTACAACAAACAATGTTCAGCATTTCTCAAAAGGCTTACGAAGCAGTTCAAAAAGACGGAGAAACAGCAAAAACAGAATCTAACGCTAATGATAATTCATCTAACAACAACGATGATGATGTCATTGATGCTGAATATGTTAAGGAATAATTACTTAACAGGTTTAAACACAAAGGAGGTTGGTTAGAACCAACCTCCTTTTGTATATAATAAATTTTATAATTTTATTTTAAAGAAGAAATTACTTCTGTTTTATCAACTGTTATCTGTTCAGAAGTTTCTAAGTTTTTAACGGACACTTTACCTGAGGATATTTCATCTTCTCCTAATATTACAGCATACTTTGATACTTTTGATGCTTTTTCCATTTGTTTTGTAAACTTTTTAGCATTAAAATCAAAATCTGTTTTAATATTATTATCTCTTAAATATTTAACCAGTTTAAGAGCCTCTTTTTTATCCGTTGATACAACAAATGCATCTAATTTAGACTCATCCTCTTTTTCCAAAAGAGAATATAGTCTTTCCATACCCATTGCAAAACCAATTGCAGGAGTTTCCTGACCGCCTAAATTACTAACTAATGTATCGTATCTTCCGCCGCCGCAAACTGCATTTTGTGAGCCTAAATTATTGGACTTAATCTCAAAGACTGTTCTGTTATAATAATCAAGACCTCTTACAAGCAATTTGTTAACAGTATACTTAATTCCTAATACATCAAGATATGATTTTAATTCATTAAAATGCTCAGCACATTCATCACAAATAAAATCGCCTTGTATAACTGATTTTACTTCAGGTTTTTCAAAAATATTTTTGCAAGATTCAACCTTGCAATCTAAAAGACGAAGCGGATTTTTTTCATATCTTGTTTTACAATCATCACATAAATCATTATAATATGGCTTTAAAACTTCTTTTAATGTCTTCTTGAAATTTTCTCTACACTCAGGACATCCAAGAGAATTAATCTCAACTTCTAAATCATTCAACCCGAGCGAATTCAAATATGAAACGGCTAATTCAATAATTTCTGCATCAGCAGTAGAATCTTTTATCCCAAACATTTCAACCCCAACCTGATGGAACTGTCTTTGTCTGCCTGCTTGCGGGCGTTCATATCTAAACATCGGACCTTTGTACCAGAGTTTAACAGGGGCAGATATTCTGTGCATACCATTTTCTATATAAGAACGTACAACCCCTGCTGTATTTTCAGGACGTAATGTTAAACTACGCTCACTTTTTTCAAATGTATACATTTCTTTGTTTACAATATCTGTAGTATCTCCAACCCCTCTTGCAAACAACTCGGTTGCTTCAAAAATAGGGGTTCTTATTTCGCCGTAACCTGCATTGGTAAAAATACGACGTGCATTATCTTCCATTTTATACCACAACCCCATTTCTTGCGGTAAAATGTCTTTCGTTCCCTTTTGTACTTTTATAATATTTCCCATAATAAATATATTATAGAACAAACAAAATTAATTCTTAAATCCTGATTTTAAAATCCATCTTTCAACAGAATTATAACAATTATTAACAGTGCTGCCTTGTATCGCCAGCCCATTCATTATTTCAGAATCAGGACAGAATTTTTTCAAATCTCGTTCACTATTTCCTAATCCGCTTCCCTCATGTGTACAAAACGGAAAAATTCTTTTCCCTGAGAAATTATATTTTTCTAAAAATGTCATAACCGGTGTCGGAAAAGTTCCCCACCAATTAGGATATCCTAAAAATATTGTGTCGTATTTTGATATATCATCAAGCCAATGTGTTAATTCAGGTCTAAATCCTGATTTCAATTCTTCATTTGCAACCTCTGTGGTTTCATAATAATCTTCAGGATATTTTTTTGAAGATTCTATTTTATATAAATCACCACCAATCATAGATTGCAACAATTCAGCAACTATTTCAGTATTACCTTTTTCAAGATACTTTATTTCACCGGCAACATAATTATTTCCACCTCTTGAAAAATATGCAATCAAAATATCAGACATACATAACCTCACAACTAAATAATATAAGAATAATACTATGATTAAACGAAAGGTGCAATATATTAAAAATTTTTAATATCAATAAATTTGAAATAATGGGACTGTTTTTAATTACTTCGTGCCGTCAACCTACCGAAAATTCGCTGTCTTGAATTATTCGGGTAGAATACAAAAAAGTAGGTTGGGTGAAACCCAACAATAACTTTTGTATTATGATTTTATTATGAATTATAGACGATTATTTATACCA
>CACXGY010000042.1 GCA_902767275.1 uncultured bacterium
TAACCTCTTAAATAATTCTGATTTTTGATATTCATTAGTGTGTAAAAACATATATGCGTGTTGTTCTGCTTTACTTGGTCTATCCCATACTTTTCTGCTTGCTCCACAGAAAATACAATTATCACCATTCGTCCAAGTATGATAGGTTTGTTTATATTCTATATTTCCACTATGTTCTGGGAAATTACATATAGAATATTTGCAACTTGCATCTTTTGAACAATAGACAGACCGCCTAGAAAGTAACGCAGTAAGTTCTGTTATTGCGATACCGTGAAGCTGTTTTTTAAATATATGGTCTATTCTTTTTTCTAAATCAGGGATTTTATCTTCTAACCCATCAATTAGTCTTTTCGCAATTTCACGAAGGAATACTCCAGACTTGCAACACGGGTCAAGAAATTTTGTATCAGGACTAGTAAATAGCTCTTGAGGTAAGGTATCTAAAATTTCATTGACCAACTTCGGTGGTGTGAATACTTCATCTGATGATAGATGTGAAATACAATCCAAAATATCAGGTTTGTGTAGTTCTTCTAAAAAACTCATTATAACTCTCCTAATTTTCTATAATATGTAAGTGGATATTCCTTAAGTGGTTGAGGTAGAAAAACATTTTCTCCTTTATCATTAGTAAGAGAAGCAAACAAAGGAGTATTCATTATTTCAGCCTGTTGATTTAGCTGAGAAAACGAAAATTCTTCCCTTTTAAATTGATAGCCAACTAAAGTCCATTGAGTAAAAATAATCTTATCTATTCCATTTAAAGAATCACCTTGCAAAATATTTTTTTTTAGAATAAAACGCATTATATCTTTGAAATCTTCATCAGGTGCACTTTTTAAGCTATCTTTATAACAACTGCAAGCTATTTCAAACATTCTCTCTATTGCAAGTTGGATATTATCTTCAAGTAAGTCGATTCCATAAATACTTGCCAATGCTGAAAGCAAATTTACTTCAAAATCAACTTTTTTAGTTTTATATCGAGTAACAACTGTTTTAAGTTTCCTTTCAAGTATTGCGACCAAAAAATTTCCGTCACCACAGGCTGGTTCAAGAAAACGACTATCAATGCGTTCCGACTCATTTTTAACCAAGTCGAGCATTGCTTCAACTTCACGTTTTGCAGTTAAAACTTCTCCGTGTTCACGAACTCTATCTGTACTTTTTACCTGAATCTCTTTTTGAAAAGTAGTATCTGCACCATTTTGTATCATAATGAGACACTATTGTTGAATAACTCATTATTAGTACTCGTGCTTATCTTTATAAACATTACATTTGAGAGTTTATGCACCATTTTGAGGGTTCAATTTTAGTTGACAATGTTGTGCTATATTATTAGAATAAATGTAGGGAAAGGTTTAGAACATTATGATACACATTGTTGCAAATCATATTGGTGCAAATTTATGTTTTTAACTTTATAACTCAAAATTTTTGTAACTTAAATCTATTTCATCTTGAGATACCCCAATATACATTAACGTTATTCTTTGCGAGCTATGATTAAAAATTTTCTGAAGAATTATTGCATCTTTAAATTTCTGATAATGATGATACCCAAAAGTACGTCTCATTGTATGGGTAGATACTTTTGCTGATATTCCCAAAAGATTACAAGTTTTTATTATGAACCTATAAACTTGCGAACGGTCAAGCCTTTTACCTTGTTTCCCAAGAAATAATGGTTCATCTAAGTTTCTACCTTGTGTATAGTCTTTTAGTACTCGCTTTAATTTATCATTTATATAAAATGATTTTCGCTTTTGAGTTTTCTTTTCAATGATAGTTATGTGTGTTTTATCTACAACATCCCCGACATTTAAGCCAACAATATCAGAAACACGCAAACCTGAATTTAGCCCAAGGACCCAAACAACATAGTCCCTTTTGTTGTGTTCTTTTAAATAACTCTCTATAGCTTTTATTTCTTTCTTATTTTTAATTGGTTCAGCTATATGTTTTCGCATAATTCCACCTTCCTGCATTTGTGATGCAATATAAAATGTAATAAGAAAATTAAGAGTTGCCAAAAAAATAACTTGCAAATCCCAAACCCCTTACTATAACTACATAGTTGACGATTTTAAGGTCTGGGATGTACAATAGATATATACATAACCATAGAGAGTTGTGGTAATGGGACCAAGACCGATGACCACACAGCAACCTACAGAAATGCAAGGTGCTACAGCTTGGCGATGGGTGAATGTATTATTACGTAAACCCATCGGAACGATGGGTTTTTCTATTGTTTCTCTTTATGGATATGTAAAGTCTTAAAAGGGAAACTAATTTGACGGCACTTAAACGCAAAAGAAAGAATATAGTTAATATTAAAATCACTGATTTGAGCAGTGATTCTAAGCTAATTTTGAGTGCTCAAGACCAAAAGAAATACAATAAAATTTTCAAAAAAGGCAATTTTTATCCCCTTAATAGACTTTATATATCCGTAAATATGAGCATAGAAAACGCATTATCAAAAAATTTCAAAAGTCTAAAAGAATTAAGAGCAGTATTCAAAACAAATGAAGACTGCAAAAACTTCTTGGAAGAACTCATTTGGGATGGTATACCAGTAAGTCCTTATGACAAAACTTCAAAAGTATATAAATGTAGAGACGGTTGGTATAAATGCAAAAATACAGGGAAAGAATTTAATATTCTGACTGGGAGTTTGTTTCAAGGGACAAAAATAGAGTTACCTATTTGGTTTGAAATAATTTTCCGTTTAAATTCAAACAGGCGAGGATTAAATTCTTACACTATTTCAAGAGAATATGGAATTACACAAACAACGGCTTGGTATATGTTACAAAAAATAAGAAATGCTATGGGGTTTGAAAATCACCAAGAACTAAAAGGAACAGTAGAAGGTGATGAATATACAGAAGGTGGTTCACATAAAAATATGCACTATGATAAAAAGTTGGAAGCTAAGAAAAAGTTAAATCAAGGGAAAAAGCCATTACAAGGTTTTGTTGAAAGAGGAGGAAACGCTGTTATCAGAGTAATACCTGATATTACAGAGAATACTATAAATGCCGGAATACTCAGGTATGTTAAAACAAAATCAACATTTTATAGTGATGACAACCCAAGTTATCAAAAGCTACCACCATACTATATTCGTGGTTCTGTTGTACATAGTAAAGGGAATTATGTTGATAAAGATAATCCGGATATTCATACTAATACAATAGAAAGTGTTTGGGCTACGTTTGAACGAACAAAAGAAACTTATATTCACGTTTCACAAAAACATTTACAAAATTATGCAAATGAAGCAGTTTTCAGGTATAATACAAGAAAGATGAAAGCGGAGAACGCTTGTATTTGGTTTCTTCTTGATATTGAAGGAACTCATATAACCTGGAGGGACATCAGAAATGCAAGATATAAACTGTATAATAGAGCTAAAGCGAGGGCTGCATAAAATTTGCAGTATTGGTTTAGTTAATGCAATTTCTGAATTGAATAAGTTTGAAGAGTTTTATCAAGATATATTTCTTATCTATGGACTTACCTATAATGAGGAAACCATAAGACAAAAAAGAACATTTGTTGCATCAACCACAAAGTATTTTATATTAGATAGACTACCCGAAGATAGTTTGTACCTTAACGATGATAAATATGACAGTAAGATAAAAAAAATAAAAGAACTTTTAGGTAAGGTTATTGATACTTATTTTGTGTTACGTGATGGTTGTAGTTCTAATGAAGATTTTAAGAAAAAATATGCTGAATACTTTAATGAAGAAGTAAAGGATTTCAGCATGGAAATTTCAGAAAACAGAGATGACTCTTTATCTGATTTTGCAAAAGCAGTTCAAAAAGTATATTACTCCAATGATAAAAACAAAGGTAATTGTTAAGTATTATTAAA
>CACXGY010000043.1 GCA_902767275.1 uncultured bacterium
ATTAAATATATACCCATAAGATTTATTATGTACACACATACTTTTTACCTTTAGCAATCGGCAACCCTACCCTAACCCTTCCCTTGCTAAGGGCAGGGAACATTCATTTATTATCTTATTGTTCTATTGCCATTAACTATCGGCAACCCCTCCGGCTTTGTAATCACAAAACCGCAACAAAGCCGACTCCCCTTGTCAAAGGGAGTTATCATAAATCCTAGTACCTTTAATAATCGAGAAATATCTATAAACTTTTTTTCTTGAAAAATGAATATAGAGATTATATAAAAAATAACTTTATTGTATTAGATTCTTTTTCTCAGCAAAAATAGATAAATATTTTGATGCAGATAAATTAAAAGAATACGATAAAACAATATAGTTAAGGCATATTGTTTCAAATCCGATTCAATAATTTTGATAGATATTATTCAATAAATGAGAAATTTTCACTTAATTTTGTTTCGATTATTTTTAATAATTCTGATGGTTTAATATTTAGTGCTTCGGAAATTTTCCACAAGGTTGATAACTGTGCATCCCTTTTAGCACATTCTATATTAGACCAAATTGATTTACTTATATCAACTTCCATTGATAGTCTGGATATTGAATTGTTACCGCGTAATTCCTTTATTACTTTTGCGAATATTTCTAATAATTCTTTTTTTTTGTCTTGCATATTTTTTATTATTGTTCTAATATGAGAACACAATGTTCTTAATTGAGAACACACACTTTAATAATATAAATAAAAGAAATAAATTAAAAAATGGCTAATTCAGAAAGATTGAACAGTAAAAATATAGGAAATCTTATTCGCTCAAAGCGAAAGGAATTAGGAATGACTCAGACTCAAGTTGCGGAAATTGTCGGACTTACTATGCAGCATTATTCCCGTCTTGAGAGAGGAGAGTATATTCCAAGTTTACAAACATTCATAAATATTGCGGAAAATTTAAAACTGGATGTCAATATATTTGATGTTTCACAAAAAAATAAAATTTCAACAACAATGTATGAAATTTTATCCTTATTAAAAAGATTAAGTACCACTAAACAAAAAGCCGTTTTATCGTTTTTAAAAACGATGGCTTAGATTTAATGGTAATTAAGGGTTAAAAAATGAGAACACTCAGTATAAAAATAAGTATAGTTTAGTATAGGAACAAATATTTTGGAATTAAAAGAATTTTTAATGAATATATTTTCAATAACGGATTACGGTGAAACTCACCATAAATTAACTTTTTTAGGGATTAAATTAAAATACCCCAGATGGGAATATTATTTAAAGAAAAAAGAAAATATTTTTTACTATTATAAAAAACATAATAAAAACATTACTGAATTACCTCCTGCAACCGGTCAAATCAGGGATATTCAACTTGCTAATTTAGCATTATTAGAAGAATTAGATTATGTATGTAGGGAAAATAATATAAAATATTGGCTTGATGCCGGAACTCTTATTGGAGCAATTCGACACAAAGGTTTTATACCTTGGGATGATGATATTGATACAGCAATGTTACGAGAAGATTATAATAAAATAATTGATGCTTTTAAAAAATCTTCGAGGGATTCTAATATTTTTGCCGAATATTCCCGTTCACAAAAAAATACTTGCCAATGTATAATAAAAATTCAACATAAAAAGTGTCCGCATTTATTTGTAGACATTTTTCCTTTTGATTTTTATGCTGAAAGACATTCTAATAGAGAGCAACTCGAAAAAACCATTTATATTCGCCAATTACGAAAAAAAATGGAAACGAAATGTACAAAGAAAACAAGTGATAAAGATATCATAAATATAATTAATACGGTTATGAAAAAAAAGGTATTAGTAAATTCAATCCCGGAAGATAAAACAAAATGTGAATTAGTTTGGGGATTAGATTTTAATCATAGTTGGGATAATTGGTTTACTAATTATGATGTGCTTTTTCCGTTAAGCACAATTGAATTTGAAGGAAAAAGATATCCGTGTATGAATAATCCGGATGCATTTTTAACTAGAGTTTACGGGAATTATATGGCATATCCTAAAAACATAACAATGGGACATTCTATGCTTATGAATTTGTCAAAAAAAGATAAAGAAATAATACTAGATTTGAAAAATAGGGTAAAAGACCATGCAAGAAAAAAATAATATAGTAATAATATTCGCAGGCGGAGTTGGCTCTCGATTAAACGGAGCGGACACGATACCTAAACAGTTTTTAAAAGTGTTTGGGAAACCTATTATTGTTCACACAATAGAACAATTTCAAAGAAACGAGAACATTGATAAAATATATATTTCCATTGTTCCAAGCCATTATGAATATATGAAAGAATTAGTTGAATATTATCATCTTTCAAAAGTTAAAGGGATAACAAAAGGGGGCAATACAGGACAGGATTCTATATACAAAGCATTAAAAATGGCTCAAATTGAAAACAATGAAGAATCTATTGTTCTTATTCACGACGGAGTAAGACCACATATAACCCAAGAAGTTATTAATTTAAATATAAAAAACACAAAAAAATATGGTAGTGCTATTACTTGTACTCCGTGTTATGAAACTGTTTTGATAAGCGAAACGGGAAATACTCCGACGAGTGTACCGTACAGACGTCAAACTTTTTCGGCTCAAGCACCGCAAACTTTTAGATTAGGAGATGTTATTCAAGCTCACGAGATTGAAAGAAAAATCAATCCTGAATACAAAGATATTATTGATACATGCACTTTATTTAAAAAACACGGAAAAAGTCCTTTTATGATAAGAGGAAATTTAGGAAATATAAAAATCACAACAATTGAAGATTTATATATTTTAAGAGCACTTATGCGGTATAGTGAGGATATGGAAGCGTTTGGATTTTTGGAAAAGAATAAGGACTTAGTGAAATAAGATGAATTTTAAAACAAAAATTGAAAAAATAGATACAGAAGAAATTATCCGTTCAGAATATGTAAATTGGGAATATTACAAAAATTCTGTAATAATGATAACCGGTGCAACTGGTTTGATAGGAAAGCAACTGGTTAAAACTTTTTTATATCTTAATGAAAATAAAGAATTTAACGTAAAAATTATTGCACTAATAAGGAATAAGAAAAAAGCAGAGGATATATTTTATCCTCACGAGAATTGTTTAAAATATATTATCCAAGATATAGAAAAACCGATAAAATACAGAGGATATGTTGATTATATAATTCATTGTGCTAATTCAACGGAGTCGAAGTTTTTTGTGGAACATCCTATAGAAACTATAAATTCAATTATAAAAGGTACTGAAAATGTTTTAAGATTTGCGAAACATAAAAAGATAAAAAGTATGGTTTACTTATCTTCGATGGAAGTATATGGAGATATCCCGCTTAACAGAAAAGAATCTTTGAAAGAAGAAGATTTAGGTCATATAGATATATTAAATCCAAGAAGTTCTTATCCACAAGGGAAAAGAATTACAGAAGGGTTATGCTCATATTATTCAAAAGAATATAATGTACCTGTAAAAGTTGCTCGTTTGGCTCAAACACTTGGAGCAGGAGTAGATTATAATGATAATAGAGTATTTGCACAATTTGCAAGGAACATCGTTGAAAAACAAGATATTGTGCTAAAGACAGAAGGAAAAACGATACGGAGTTATATTTATATAACTGATGCTATTACAGCAATTTTATCAATACTTGAAAGAGGAGAAAACGGCGAAAGTTATAACGTTGCAAATCCTGATACAACTTGTTCCATAAGAGAAATGGCAGAGATGTTGTGTGAAGATTATCCGGAATTAAAAGTTAAGATTGAACTAAGTAATAAATATTACCCTAAAGATTCTAATTTATTTATAAGTGTTGAAAAAATATCATCATTCATAAAATGGAATCCTTCTATACAACTAAAACAAAGTTTTAGCAATATTATAAGTGCCTTTTATTATATAAAAAATACAGAACATAAAAAACATAATTATTTTATGGAAAAAATTTTTTCCGTAAGAAATACCAATTTATATAAAATAATTACAATTTTGGGGAAAGAAATAAAACTGGATCGTCAAAAATTGTATAAAATGATGTATGCAGGACAAAAAATTCATAAAAATAGAATTGTAATGAATAATTTTGGTGGAAATGGGTATGGTTGCAATTTAAAGTATATAGCAGAAGAACTAATACGACAAAATATGCCGTATGAAATAGTTTGGTTATGCAAAGATGATACCTTAATGCAGGATAACAAAATTCCTTCTAAAATAAAAAAGATGAGTATAAATAGTAAAAAAGGTGTAAAAACTTTATATTCAGCAAAACTAATCATTAGCAATGTACATTTAAATCAATTTATAAAAAAAGGGTGGATAAAAAGACCGGAGCAGATATATATACAAACTTGGCACGGTTCATTAGGTATAAAAAAAATAGATTATTCTGTTAGAAATGAGAATAGTGCTTTTTTTACTAATGAGTGGAAATTATATACGGATAAAGATATTTCATATATTGATTATTTAATATCTAATTCAGATTTTGAAAATAGAGTATTTAAAGAAGGTTTTAAATGGAATAAAGATACATTATTAGTCGGACATCCCAGAAATGATATTTTCTTTTTATCTAATAAAGAAAAAGAAAATATCAGACAAAAAGTTTATGAATATTATAATATTCCAAAAAATAAAAAAATAATTTTTTATGCACCATCTTTTAGAGATAATAAAAAATTGGATGTTTACAATTTAGATTTTGATATATTGCAAAAAAGTATCGAAAATAAATTTGGAAATGACTGGATTACACTTGTCAGATTACATCCACAAAATTTTGATTTAGCATCATTTTTTAACATTCCAACATCAAATATTATAAATGCAACATTATATCCGGATATACAAGAACTTTTAATTTCTGCGGATATTGGAATAACCGATTATTCAAGTTGGATATTTGATTTTATGCTTTCTAAGAAACCTGCTTTTATTTATGCGGAAGATATTGAAACATATAATACAGAAAGAGGTTTTTATTATTCTTTAGAAAGAACTCCGTTCCTTGTTGCGAAAAATAATGAAGAACTGATTAATAATATTGAAACTTTTGATTATGAAAAATATAAAATAAACGTAGAAAATTTTCTTAAAGAAAAAGGTTGCATAGAAGATGGGCATGCGAGTGAAAAAATCGTAAAGTTGATAGACAATGCTATAAACATAAGTAGGTGTGAAATAAAATAATGTATATATTTTATAAAAAATGCCTGGCGAGTAATACTCTTGCTTTGACTTTAGAATAGTATTGTCAAAACTAAAATTCAGGAATGATTTATTATGTACACACATATTTCCATTGACAATGGAAGTATGTGATTATAACTCCCTTTGGCAAGGGGAGTCGGCTATGTTGCGGTTTTGTGATTACAAAGCCGGAGGGGTTGCCAATTATTTATCTTGGTGTGTCTAAAACAGCACCTTATTTGCTATATTTTAACTTGTTAGAAGTTACATAAAATTATCATGGACAGTAGTGCTTACAAAGGGCAGGAAATATTCACTTAATGCCCTATTGCCTTTAACTGTTAAAGATAATTTGTAAGATTATGTATAGTTATAAAATTTATTATAAATCCTTAATTACCCACTTGTATTTTTAAAAAATTAGTGTAAAATTATTATATAAGGGCTTAAGGGTTATTTATTTTGTTGCCCATTATTGTATGCGATTAAGAATAACCGTATTTGTTTGACTAGAACCCGAAAAGGATTAACTCACTCTAATGAGTAAAGTTTCTAAATTTAACTATAAATTTATAAAAGATAATGCTACATCAGGTAGTTGGCGTCGAGGTTACGAGTATTATAAAAAAGATATGATACTTGAATCTTATCCTGAAAAGAATTTCTATAAAGGAAAAGTAAAAGGTAATTTTCAAGATTTTTATACTACCGATTTAATCTTCAAAAAGACTGCGGTTGAAGCACGTTGTAATTGTCCTTTAAAAGAAGAATGGTGTAAACATTCAGTTGCGGTTGCACTAAAAGCGATAGATGATCATGCCTATGAAGATTGGCTTGAAACAAAATATGGTATGGAGTTTGACTATCCTGATGAAAATACTGCTTTAACAGAAGAAGCAAAAGGGAGTTATATATTCCACTTTAATAATAAAAGACGTCAAAACTTTTTCTCAATATTGATAAAAGACAGACACACAGGAAAAATTATTCGTTCGTTAGAAAGTATCTTAAGAGCATTAATAGAATCTCAAAAATCTGATGTAGGTTTTGAATTAAATGATGCTCAAAAGGCTGAACTTGCTGTGTTCCAAACTATACTAAAAATAGCAAGACAGGATAAAAAAGCAGGTTGGTATGATATTCCTATTACTAAATTCATGCCGATGTTCCCTCTTTTATCTCAAGTAGAAGAAGTTCTTGATGAAAGAACAAAACAAAGAATAAAATTCTCTGACGAAACATGGAATTTAACACTTAATGTTGAAGCAAATCCAAACGGTGCGTTAACGCTTTCTTTATACTGGGACAGACCAAACAGTGATGATGTTTATCCGTTTGAAGAAGTTAAATATTTCTCACGTCAACTAAAATGGGGAAGATATAAAAACATTATATTCCCGATAAATGTTGCAATGAATGAATTACCACAGTACATTATTAAACAGACATATACCGATTTAAAAGATTCGGAAGGCGGAAAATTTATTTATGAAGAACTTCCTCAACTAAGAGAAATAATGCCTGTTAATGTATCAGAACAGATTAAAAAATTAATGTTAGAGGAACGTCCTCCGATAAATGTTGTAACTCTCGGTATAGATTATGATCAATCACTGAAAGCAGAATTAGAGTTTGAATATGACGGGGTAAAAGTTCCATATTCAAAACAAGACGAAAAATCGCCTTATGTTACCGTAACAACAAAACAAGACGGAGAAGATTTTGTATATTGGATAAAAAGAAATTACAAACACGAACATGCTGCTTATGCAATGTTATTAGCGTGTAAGTTTGTTCCGATGCAAACAAATAATCTGGCACAAGAAAAAGAAACCGCTATAGATTTCTATAATTATTATATGAAACAGGCAGGAGAAGGCTGGAGATTTGAAGAAAAAGACGATATGTCATTCTTTAAATTAATGGAACAACCGTTTAAAATGTGTGCAAAAATGGATTTTTGTGATGATGCTGTTGATGAATTCGAAATCCAGTTATATGGTCAAGTCGGAGATGAAATTATTGATTTCGATACTATTTTTGAAACAATTCAAAGTGGCGAAAAATATAGCCGTGTCCGCAGTTTAGGATTCGTTGAGTATCCTGCTCAAAATATTTATCAAATGTTGAAATCATTCAACTCATTTGATGCGTATCGAAATAATGAAAATAAATTCAGAATAAAAACATATCGTACCGGTTTGGTAAAGGAACTTGAAAACCTTGGTTTTGAACTCGTAATGAGTGATGAATTCAAAAAATTCTGGGAACAAATTTCGACATTCTCTACTACAGAATCAACCGAATTACCGAAAGTTAATGCAATCTTCCGTGATTACCAATTAAAAGGGTTTAATTGGTTATGGTTTATGTACAAATACGGTTTGAACGGTATCTTAGCGGATGATATGGGGCTTGGTAAAACATTACAGGCATTGAGTTTATTACAGAAAGCAAAAGAAGTTGACGGGCCTCAACCGACACTTGTTATTGCTCCGACAACCGTTGTATTTAACTGGGAGGCTGAAATTGAAAAATTTACTCCTGATTTGACTTGTTTGAAATTATCAGGTGTAGACAGAGGTAAATTATTTGATAAAATTCCGGAGTATGATATCGTTATTACAAGTTATGCTTTGATTAGACGTGATATTGCAAAATTCCGTAAACATAATTTCAGATATATAATCCTTGATGAATCTCAAAATATTAAAAATGCAATTTCACAAACCGCACAAGCGGTTAAAACGCTTAACGGTACACATAAACTTGCATTATCAGGTACACCGATTGAAAATAAATTGGAAGAATTATGGTCTGTATTTGATTTCTTAATGCCCGGATTCTTGTTTAGCATGCCTGAATTTAATTCAAGATATGTTACTCCGATTATGGAAAGACAAGACAAGACTGTCGAAAAAAGACTTAAGTTACAAATTTACCCATTCATCTTACGTCGTATGAAACGAGATGTTGCAAAAGATTTACCGGATAAGGTAGAAAATATGGCATACTGTGAAATGACACCTGAACAAAAGGATTTCTATTTAGATGTCTTAGATTCTACGAAGGAAGAATTGTTCAAGAGTATCGAGATGAATGGTTTAGAAAAGAGCAGAATGTCTATCTTCTCTGCATTGCTTAGACTTCGTCAAATTTGTTGTCACCCTAAACTTTATGATAAAGAACATAAAAAAGGTGTTATTCAATCAGGCAAATTTGAATATCTTAAAGGTATGTTAGAACAAATTATTGAAGAAAAACACAGAATATTGTTATTCAGTCAATTTGTAGATATGCTTGATATCATTAAAGGTTGGTTAGAACGTTCCGGTATTGAGTATGAGTATCTGACAGGTAAGACAAAAGATAGAAAAGCAGCAGTAGATAACTTCAATAATAACCCGAATGTAAAAATATTCTTAATAAGTTTGAAAGCAGGTGGTACAGGTTTGAACTTAACCGGTGCGGATTATGTTATCCACTATGACCCGTGGTGGAACCCTGCAGTCGAAGATCAGGCTACTGACCGTGCATATCGTATCGGACAAACTAAAAAAGTATTCGTTTACCGTATTATTACTAAAAATACTGTTGAAGAACGTATTCAAAAACTCAAAACAAGAAAACGTGACCTGGTTGACAGTGTTATTTCTGTTGATAGAAACATCACTAAGTCACTTACAATGGAAGATATTAAAGAATTATTCTCAGTTGATTAATAATTTTATTTACATTTATTAACAATACATGCAATAAATTTCGTGTTTAAGTTTTATCTAATATAGAAGGTTAGATATGAACATAGTATCAAATATTAATCAACAACAAATCAGATTAAATAATATCAACCAAACAGCCCCTGTTAGAAAAAATATAACAGGATATTCAAGTGTTAGTTTTGGTTCCGCAACTGCAAAGTCTGATAAAATGGTAAAATTATTAGACCACGCTATTGATAGTGTTGTATATAGCGACGGTATAAATATCGGAAATAAAATGAAATTTCATAAGATATTGAAAGCCGCATTACCATCAATTCTTCAACCTGAAAATTACTTAAATTGCGGAAGAGATTCAAAAGTTTATAGAATTAGTGATAAATATGTCGCAAAAGTAAAACGCGGACATTATGAGAAAAACTCGGTTAACTTCTGGAATGCAACTCATGTTCCGGGAAGACGATTTAGAGATTTAGATTTTTATTATGGCGAACCTGTTGCAAAAGTCGGTCATGTTGAGATATTAAAGAATGCTACTCCTGATGGAAAAAATATATTCTGCGGAACAAAATTTAACAGTAAGAGTTATCCAAATACTTCTTCATTAGAAAAGTATGAAACAGAATATTTACCGTTATGCAGCAGTTTGCCGCAAGAAAGTTTTGATAATTTTGCGAGAAATTTATCAAAATTAAACAGGATAAAACCTAAAAATTATGGTAAAAAAGGATATTATCCTGATATAGAAAATCCAAATAATATAATTATCTCTGAAGGACAATTCAAACTTGTAGATAAAATTGATGCAACGGAACATGAAAATCCAAATTCAATAATGACAATGTTAGAACCGTTACTCATAAGATATACACCTTTTCATGAGGCAAGATATAAAGAATCTCTTGTTGGAATGAGAAAGGAAATCTTGAGAAAAACATATATTGCTGCAGAGAAAGCACATTTACCATTGGAAAGTCCAACCGAGTATCAGTATGGAAAGTGGACAATCGGCGAACTTGTTCCTAAAGGAGATATAACTTCAGAACTGGAAAATATGCGATGTGGAGATATTCCGCTTGAGGAAAGAATTAATTTTATTAATAGTGCATTAAAAGGTAAATAATTCACAAATATCTTTTTCTAAAGATTTTGCAATCCTTTTTGCATTAGATATTGTAGTATCAATTATACTTCCAATTGTACTTGTATAACTTGGGGCAATATTTGAGCGAAACGCAAGTTCTTCTTGGGTAATACCATAAAATTCTGCACAACATTACTAACTTTTGACCAAATTTGCGATATAGAAAATAGACTTCAGATAAATCGGTACGAAACATCGCACTCTACTGATACTTAATGCCTTTAAAATCGGCAACCCTACCCTAACCCTTCCCTTGCTAAGGGCAGGGAACATATCCTTGACAAGGGAAGGACTGAGGATGGGTTACGACAATATTTGTTCAGTATTGATATCAGATTTGTGAATAATTTCGAACAATCAATGTTGAGGGTGCAGCC
>CACXGY010000044.1 GCA_902767275.1 uncultured bacterium
GGGGTTGCCGATAGTTAATGGCAATAGAACAATAAGATAATAAATGAATGTTCCCTGCCCTTAGCAAGGGAAGGGTTAGGGAAGGGTTGCCAATTCCAAAGGCATGAAGTATCAGTAGAGTGTGATGTTTCGTACCGATTTATCAAATCAGTAACCCATCCTCAGTCCTTCCCTTGTCAAGGGAAGGAAGTGATTATAACTCCCTTTGACAAGTGGAGTCGGTTTTGTTGCGGTTTTATGATTACAAAGCCGAAGGGGTTGCCGATAAATAAAGGCACTAGGGCATTAAGTAGTATAGATTGCGATGTTTCGCACAGATTTACTGATTAATTTTATTGTAAACAATGTAACAAATTTTTTAAGCCCTGAAATTATTATTCTGATTGATAACTTTACTTATATATCAAAGAAAATTTGTAAGTATTAATCACAAGAGAGGTAATCAATGGTCTGCAAAGGTCAAACCGGAGGTATCACACCGGAACCAAGAGATTCAACAACATGTGCATTCACAGGCAAAAAAATTGCAAAAGAACCAGATACTCGCAGCGTAAAACAAAAAGATGTTTGGGAAGCATGGGATCTTAATCAAGAAGATCTTGCCGATGTATTTGGCGATAATAAAGATGTCCCAAGTTATGCTGACGATGTGAAATCCGGAGCAAAAAAAATAGAAGAAAAAGCAGCAAAAACAGCGGCTAATGTTACAGGAAATTTCGTTAAATCAGCAATTAATAATGCCGTTAACTGGGGTGTCACGCAATTAAAAAATATCAGCAGCAATGTTTTTAAACGTATAGTCGGACAATAATTTTTATAAGAAAGGTTTAATATGGTTTGTCAAACAGATAAAGTAACCGCAGGGTCATATAATCCACAACCGAGAAAGAGTGCTTGGACTAAATTCACTGATAAAGTTACTAAATTTTTTAATAGTATTATAACAAGTGACGGTCGTGAATGGTTGCCTTCAAATGATCAAAAGTCAAAAAATTTGTGGCATGGCTATATTAAATCTGATACTCCGGAAGATAAATTTGAACCGGCAGGACGTGAAAGTCTTAATCAACTTGGAAAAAATGTGTCAATAGTAGCAGAAAATCATCAGAGACCAAAGAAAAAAAAATAAATAAAAACTAAAGCCGATAAAAGTCGGCTTTTTTTATGCCAATTTTTAAAGTCGATGTATAATATATTTAACAATACAAAAAATGGGGATTAGGTCATGAATAAACAAACAGCAGTAATTATTCCTGCTAGGTACGGTTCCAGCAGATTACAAGGGAAACCGCTTATAGAAGTCGGTGGTAAACCTATTATTCAATGGGTTTTTGAAAAAGCAGTTCAAGCAAATCTCGCAGACAGAGTGATTATCGCAACAGATAATCAACAAATCTTAGAAACTTCTCTTATGTTCGGAGCAGAAGCAGAAATGACGCTTGAAAGTCATCACAGCGGTAGTGACAGAATCGCCGAAGTCGTTGAACGTCACCCTGAAATTGGTTATATCGTTAACCTGCAAGGTGATGAACCTATGATTGATCCTGAAAATATTGATAAAGTTATCAAAATGGTTAAATTTGACGAGAACGCTGATGTTTCAACTCTCGTTACTGAAATTAAAGATATGAAAGAAGTTGAAAACCCTAATCTTGTTAAATGTGTTTTTGACTCAAATAATTTTGCACTCTATTTCTCACGTTCAAAAATTCCTTACGAAAGAAATGAAGGACACGCAAAATTTTATGGTCACATAGGTATCTATGGTTATAAGCGTGATGCTCTGTTTAAAATGACTAAGTCTAATCAGACCCCTCTTGAACTTACAGAAAGTTTAGAACAATTGAGAGTTCTTCAAATGGGAATGAAAATAAAAGTCGATTTTGCCGACAACAAACCTATAGGGATTGATACAATTGAAGATTTGAATAATTTTAAAAACCAAGTATTAAGCGGCGTTAAAATATAATAATCCAAAACAAAATTATTAAGAAATATTAAGATACTAAAACAAAAATGAACAATAAATTTTTGAATTCGTTATATGAGTGTAAGAGGTAATAAAATGACAGAAAAATGTAATAAATTTGAAGCACTATTTACATTCGCAGACGAAAAGACATTGATGGAACATATTGAACATTGTCCTGATTGTAAGGCTGAATATGAAAAAATGAACAAGGTTTCAGATTTGATTAAAGAAGTTAAGCCTCACTACAAAAAAGACAGGTTCAAAGCAATCAAGGTTGCATGTGTGTTATTTGCTGTTATGATTGGCGGTACAACGTTAGAAATTGCTAATATGAACTACAATATATTAGATACAATCAAATACGGTCAACAGTTCACAGCAGAAGACCTTGGATTTCAAACCGATGATTACGGTTTGATAATGGTGGATACTGAATGAACTTTAAAGATTTAATAAATAACAACAAAGATAACGTTAGAAATATTATAAGACTAATAACAAAAGAAACAAATGAGGACTTAGAACAAGAAGTCTACGTCAGAGCGTGGAAAAATCAGGATAAATATGTTGAGAAAGGCAACTTTAAAACCTGGATTAATACAATTGCTAAAAATATATCGAAAGATTATTTAAAATCAGCAAATTACAGAAACAGCCAAAACTCAACGGCAGATGATGAGGTTATAAATTCAATAAAAGATAACAAATCAACTCCTGAAACGGCTTTAATGAGCAAAATAAGACAAAAAAGAATAATTGAGGCAATAGAAAATTTAAAACCAAAATTCAAAGAAGTAATAATGCTATGTGATATTGAAGGATATTCCTACGAGGAGATAGCGAACAAACTTGGTGTCCCTATAGGTACAGTAAAATCAAGAATATACAACGCCAAGAAAGAACTCGCAACCCAATTGGAGGACCTTTTATAGAAAGGATGTGACTAATGAAAAAAATATTAACCGTAATATGTATACTGATGATTACGGGTGGTATTGTTAATGCCCAACCAATGAAAGCCCCTATGAATCATCAAAAACCGATAGTCGCAAAACCGTTGCCAATGCCAAAACCTGTTCCGGTTGCTTACAAAACTCCAGTTCAGGTTCCACCATATAATTATTATGGAAATACCCCTTCAGTTACTTTTTCAGTAGGTAATATTGATGTTACTCTTGGTTTATAGTCAACCAACAGAAAGGATTTCAGTATGAAAAAATCATTATTAATATTAGGTTTATTAGTTTGTACATCAGGTGTGGTTATGGCAGAACCTGTTGTTCAAGAGAATTTTACCCCTCAAACACAAACAGAGGTTCAATCCGCAATTGACAAAGCAACATTTAATCAAAATCAAATTGACTCTCAAAGAAAATTCGCCGATAAGTCTAAATATCAAGGTAAGATAAAATATGATAAAAATTCAAAAGGAGATGTAAAACCTTTTTACAAAAAGGATTTAAAAACTCAAAAACCTGAATTTAAAAAAGATTTTTCTAAAAATAATTACAGAGCCAATCGTCCTGAATACAGAGGACAAAGTTTATCAGGTTTTAGAGATCATAGACCTAATCCATACGGAAGAATGACTCAAAAACCACACAGACCCGAGTATAGAGGATATAACAGACATCATCAAATGAACAGATTTTCTCATAATCCGAAAATGAATAAAAATCATAAGGTATCAAAAACTAATCTCAAAAAATTGAATAATAAAAAAGCGTATAACACAAAATCGGTAAAAACAAGAAGAAAATAGAGTCTTGAGTTTTTCTCAACTCACTTCAAGAAATCAAAAGAAAGGATAAAAAATGAAAAAAGCATTATTAACATTAACATTATTAACACTGGGAAGTTCAATGGCATTTGCCGGCGGTTGTCAACAATGCAAATGCGGATGTCCGAATTGTTGTCCTCCTCCACCTCCAGGAATGCATAAAGGCGGTCATAAGCAACCTCCAAAAATTGATTTGGATAAAAAGTTAAAATTGACAGAAGAACAAAAAGCAAAAGCAAAAGAGATGAGAATGCAATCTCGTGAACAAATGGAACCTATTATGGAAGCAATTAAAACAAAACACGAGCAAAAAGAACTCATTAAACGTAGTCAAAAATTAACTCCGGAAGCACAAGCAGAACAAATAGAACAAATAAATAAACAAATATTCGGATTAAAGAAACAAGCACGTGATTTGAGATTAAAGAATGAACGTGACTTTGAATCAATCTTAACCGCAAAACAGAAAAAAGAACTCGCAAAGATTAAAGAAAATGCGAAAAAAGATATGGTTAAGAACAAAAAATCGGCCCCTACGAAAAAATAACATACTCTCTTCCCTGCACAAGGGCTTCCCTCTCCGGTACGGAGAGGGACTAGGGGTATAAAAAAGATGTAATCATAAATGGAACTTATTACAAACACTCAGATAGTGCAGAGCATAACACTCGCCCTTTATTATAAAGGGCTTTATTTTTTGTATTAAATCCTCTTATTTTACAACTTCTAATACAGTATAATCTTCCAAATATGGTAAATGTTCTTCCGTTATTAATTCTCCAGGAAGTAATATTGCTATCCCGGGAGGGCATTCTGCAATTACTTCTGCTGATATTCTACCGATTGCATCTTCTTTTTTTATTTCTTCTTTATTTGAATAAAAGGCCTCTCTCATGTTCATTCTTATTTCCGGAATAAGCATAGGCATGTGTTTTTTCTTTTCTTTTTTAAATCTTGTATAATTTTTTGAATCAATTTCTTTTAAACAATCCGCAAGGTATTCAAAATCACTTCTTTGATTACCTATATTAGAAAGCATTAAAATTCCTCTGTCTGATGCTGCTTCCACTTCGATGTTATAATCTTGCTCTAAAATCGTTTCCAGTTGTATTCCTGATAAATTGTCCGCCTTAATAAATATTTTTGTAGGATCAGCAGGGGTTTGTTTTAGTTGTTTTATATGTTTAAGATTATCAATCTCACTGCTTAAATATTTTGCATTATCAATAGCAATCTGAATATTATGCAGCCCTTCTTCAGTTTCCAAATTTGCTCTTGCTGCATCTAATCCTGCAAGAAGAATAATCGAAGGACTTGTTGTCTGCAAAAGTCTTAATGAATGTACAAGTGCTTCGACATCAAATTTTGTGTCCTTAGATATATGCATAACTGAAGTTTGTGACATACTTCCGCCTGTTTTATGAAAAGACTGAACAACTATATCCGCACCTAATTCAAGAGAAGGTGTGGGAAGTTCGTCGTTAAATTTCCATAAAGTTCCGTGTGCCTCATCAACAACTAACGGTACATCATATTTTTTACAAATCTGCGAAATAGTTTTTATATCTGATACAACCCCTTCATAAGTCGGGTTTGTCAGCCAAACCATTTCAACATCATTGTGAGTTTTTAGAAGGTTCTCAACATCCTCAGGATTTATTTTACCCCAGAGTGACCAATCCTCGAGTTTACTCGGAATAACCCATAAGGGTTCTGCTCCCGAAACAATCATCCCTGTTAAAACAGAGCGGTGACAATTCCTGTTAACAATGATTTTTTTACCTTGAAGGCTTAATGCCATTGCAATGGCTATATTACCTACGGTTGAACCATTAAGTAGAAATAAGGATTTTTGTGCATTGAACAATTCTGCACATAATTCTTCTGCTTCCTTTATAGGTCCTGTTGGCGGATTAAGAGTTCCTATTCCGTCAAATTCATCAGTCATATCACATTGAAAAAACTTATCCCCCATAAAGTTTTTAAAAGGCTCGTAAACACCTTTTCCTCTGGTGTGTCCCGGAATATGAAAATGATATGAACGCTTGTCATAAGCATTCATAAGTGCTTCTACTATTGGTGCTTTTACTCGTTTTATATCTTCGGCCCTTCTCATATAAACATTATATACAAAAAATAAAATTCTTTAATCCCTCTTGGAAGATGGAAAGAGTATGAGAGATTAAAGAATAATCATTTATATAACTAGAGAGGAAAGAAACAAATCTGTTTGAGATTTATTTCTGACATGTACATGTTACCCATAATTTAAAGCATGGCAAAAATATTAAGAAATGTAAAACGCATGCTATGACATGGTTTGAAGGTAATTTTATAAATGTAAAACTCAAAATGTATCAAAAAAGACCGACAATTTACTGTCGGTCTTTTAAAATTATGTATAACTTTAAAACTATGCTTCAGCAGGTGCTTCAGGTTCTGCTGCTGCATCTGCAGCAGGAGTTTCTTCTGCGGGTGCTTCTGCCTCTGCTTTTGCTGCTTCTTCAGCGGCCTTTGCTTCTGCTTCTGCTTGAGCCTTTGCTTCTGCTTCTGCAGCCGCTTTTGCTTGTGCTTTCTTAGAAAGTTTTATACCGTCTTTTTTCTTATAGTTTAAAGTTCCATCTGCATTACAATTTTTAAGCAAGTATGCAACTGTATCTGTAGGTTGTGCACCTTTAGAAATCCATTCTTCTGCTCTTGCTTTGTTTAATTGCATAACTTTTGTTTTAGGATTGTAGTGACCTAATTCTTCGATAGGTTTACCTTCACGTTTTGTAGTTGAGTTAATAACAATAACTCTGTATGTAGGGGTCTTTTTCATCCCTAATCTTTTAAGTCTGATTTTTAACATTTTAATGTTTCCTTCTTTTCTTAATACTAGTGCATTGTAAGGATACGCCGCTTTATCCTTAGCCAAACAATCCCAAGAGGAGAGGATTGTTCCTCTCGTATTAAATCATGAAGTTAATATGAATGCAAGAATCTGTGAATATTTGTTGAGTTTTTTGTGTAAGCGTGTGCTTTTTTATTTATAAAGTCGCTTGTTTAAATATACACTCGTGATATAATATAACTATGGAATGTCCAAAATGCGGTAACGAGGTAAAGGAAACTGATAAAAAGTGTCCTTATTGTAATAAGGTGCTGTTATTAGAATGCCCTGTTTGTCATAAATTTAACCGTTCTTCTGTTTGTGAGGAGTGCGGAAATGTTATTATTTTAAAATGCCATAATTGCGGTACTCCGGGACCAAACACAGGGAAATGTCGCAAATGCGGATTTTCCACCGCTAAAAGTGTAATAATGAACGAAGCAGAAACTGAAGAATATGCTTGTCTTGCGATTACTTTCCCTAATATTGAAGATTTAAGACCTGCTCTTAAAAATAAACAAATATTTAATAAGTTTAAGAAAAAACTAAAACAAGCATTATTCTCTTATGCAAAATCTCAGGATAATCGTTGTCAATTATTTGGCGAAACCTATGTAATTAAGTATTATAAAGAGTTTTCTTTTACAAGTTCCGTAAAAAAAGCAGTTAAGTCTGCAATCGAACTATTGAATAAAATCGGCGGTATCAGTTATAAATTAAAACGTGGTAAGAATGTTCGTTTGCACTGTAAAATGACAATCTTAAAAAAGACTTTTGAAACTGATAAGAATGAGTTTAATACAGGTTTAAATATTAAACTTATTAAAGATACGACAGAAGAACGCTATACTGACGGACTTCAACTGATTACCGATCAATACATAAACAATATTATTTCAAGAGATTATACTCTTGAAATGATTTATTCATCTCAGGTTGGAGATGAACTGTTAATGTTCTATGAATTCCCGCTTGAAGATCAGATTATTCCGATAGTCATTGAAGAAAAAACAGAAGATAGAAGCATTTTAAAAGGGCCTGCAAATCTTCCTAAGTTGAAGATTTTTGATGATGATGACAAATTAAATGAAATTTTATATGGGAATAAGGCTATTGATATTTCTACGCAAGGTCAATTTTTGTCTGTCCCTGCACACAATATCTTTAATACATTAGACGGAATTTTAACATCAAATACTTTCGTTACGCTAAAAACTACTGAAAGACGTGATTTGCCTACAAGTGATGTTTTGAATTACTTAAAAAATCGTTATCCGAGCGTTATACACGTTGTTTGTAAAGAAAACTTTAAGTATCAGCCGTATACATTCTTTAGAGAAATGCTTGCAAAATTGATTCATGTCGACTTGAAACAAGAAGGTGTTGAACAGGAAATATCGGCAGGATTAAGCGGAATTGATAAAAACGGTTTATTTTCTAATTTATTAAAAAATACTCCTTCCGACAGTTATGACCCTGATACCGCATTCGTTACTTATGTTAATGAATTGAGAGAGTTTTTATCTGCTCAAAGAAATATTGTTTTATTTATTGAGAATTTTGATTTAATGGATGAAACTTCTCTGAAAGTTATAAATGACTATATCTCAACGCTTATAAATTCCGAAGATATCGCATTTTCATTTATAGTTACTGTCCGTTCGGACTTTTCTGTGTATAAAAACATTCCGAGGTTATTACATTCCCCATTCTATAAAGAAATTAATGTTACAAAAGGAGATTATGCAGAGTTTCTTTCTACTATTCCTGAAGATATTGAAGAAATTAAAGAGTCGTTCTATATCAAAAAGTTGGAAGAACGTTGTGCGGGCAGTTTGACTTATTTCAAAAATGAACTCCAATATTTGCGTGATTCAAATGTATTTATCACTTTTGAAAACAAGTTGATGATTAATGCTGAAAAAACATTGGTATTCCCCGGAACTATTCAAGAACTGCTTTCTCAGAGATTCACTTCGCTACCTGAGAGTGAAGGACTTGTTGTTGCGTATACTATTTTGATGGGCGGATATGCACATTTTAGTGTTTTGGCAAAATTAGAAATTGAAAAGTTAGATGAAGCCATTGCTTCTTTGATAAACAAATCAATTGTCAATTTTGAAAATGAAATCGTTTCAGTTGAAAATTTAAGAATTTTTGAACCTGCTCTTATGAAAGCATTGAGTCCTGAAGTCATTCAAACACTTATAAACAATATTACTCATTGTACAGGTTTTGTTGATTATAATTTGCTGGATATAATGGGCAAAGATGAAGAAAAATTATCAAGAATATACGAGGTTGCTATGAATTCCTTGTTATTTGGTGATTTTAATGCATACTTAAACTGTGCAAAAATATATTTCTCTTTGATTGATAAAATGGACATTAAAGAAGGTGAACCTTTAGAACGTAAAAATGAGTTGTATTCAATTCTTGTTAATCATTTGAACAGATATCCTTCTGCAAAGGTTTATTCTATTTCGAAAGCAATTTTGAATAATGCTATTTCAAATAATGATGATGAAACTATTGTGAATGTTTCTAATTTAATTCTGGATTCGGCATTGAGCGGGGATGATTATGTACTGGCTCAACAATGTATACAGAACATCTTAACAAGAATATTAAACCCGATGTTATTGAGCGAAGGACAAGATTATACTCCTCAATTTATATTGTATTCTTGTATTCAAGCAAAAATAGCATTCTATCTTTCTCATTATAACCAATGTATTGCTATATGCGAAAAGATTTTATCTACAATAACTCCTGAATTCATTGCGGATATTCAAAATAATGGAATAGATAAATCACAATTTGTAACCTATGTTATGGAAATTCTTGTGTTTTCCGCTATGTCAAAAATTATTATATGTGACGGAACTTTAGAAGAATTTTTATCGGAAGTTAAAGAACGTGTAGGTAGTGAATTGTTATCATCTTCTTTCTTATTGATGTTAGATAAACTACTTCATAATGAAGATTTTGATAATGATGCAGGTCTTGCAAGTGATGTAATTTCAATATTTATCACTAATATAATTCAGGCATTTAAGAATTTTTCGGAAGGGTATAATGTTTTTGCTCAAAATATTTATAAAGCAAAATTATCCGTGCAAAATGAGAATATGTTATTCTTCTCATTATTGTGTGATTTGTTTATCGGATATTCTTATCAAAAAATAAATCTGGAAAATCCTGTATCTTGGAAAAAATGTGAAACTATTTATGATGATGTATTGAGAATTTCGCAAAAATCAGGATTTAATACTTTGATTTTATTAACAAATTGGTTTAAAGCAACATTATTAAAAGATAAAGACTTGCTTGACGATGCGTATGAATTAGCAATTACTGTTTCCAACTCTTTGAAACGGCAGCGTATTAAAAACAGAGTTTTAACATTAATAACATACATATTAACACTAAATATTGCATCAAAACTTGAATCTAAGAAATCAGACATTCCTGTAATTGTATATAGAATTAAATACGAAGCAGAAAGATATAATCTTGAAGAATATTATAAATACATAGATGATCAACGAGTATTAGATGATGAATATATGACTGAGTTCAAAGATGCAATAGCCGCTGAACATGCTGCTATAGAGGCAGAACGTGAAGCGGAAGAACAGGCTGATGCTCAGGAAGAAGAAGATATTAAGCAAGGAAATATTCCTCAGGGAAATACACCTGTTGAATAGTTAATATAGTAGAGGGTATATATATGAAAGTTTTATTTGCATCCGCAGAAGTTGCACCATTTTCAAAAGCGGGCGGTTTATCAGACGTCATAGGTAGTTTGCCTAAATATTTGGAAAAAGATGTCGAAATTGCAATATTTACTCCGTTGCACGGTTGTATTGACATAAATAAATACGGAATAAAAGAACTTGAAAACTCTGAGATGTGGATTGATTTCGGCGGCAGACCTCAAAAATTCAGATTGTTTATGACAAAATTGCCCGATACGAATATTAATGTATTCTTTGTACATAATGATTGGTATTTTACTTGTTTTAAGGAGGTTTATCCTAAGTGGCTCGATACAAGGTATGAACACGAAAGATATATAGCATTTTCGCTTGCGACATTAGAGTATGCAAAACAGTTAAATTTTAGAGCGGATATTATTCATTCCAATGATTGGCATACAGCAATGATACCTTTATATATTAAGGCTAATTATAAGTTTGACGAATTTTGGTCTAAGACTAAAAATGTATTTGAAATTCATAATCTTGCATATCAAGGGGTTTGGTTTGAAGATATAATTGACTTTGCAAATATGAGAAAAGATATTGTATACAATGAGTGGGGCTGTGAACATTGGGGAAAAGTTAACTGGATGAAAGGTGCTATAAATTATTCTGATAAAGTGGTTGCTGTTTCTCCTCGATACGCACAAGAAATACTTACCGAAGAATACGGCGAAGGTATGGACTATACTTTGAGAGGTCACACCAATAAATTAGTAGGAATACTTAACGGTATTGATTATGACGTTTTTAATCCTAAAACAGATAAAAATCTTGTCAAAAACTATGATATTGATTCCATAGGAGGAAAAGATGCTAATAAAAAACAAGTATGTGAATATTTCGGATTACAATACAATCCTGACAGACCTCTTATTGCATTAATATCAAGACTTGTTCCTCAAAAAGGAATTGATTTAATAAGGCAAGTTGAGAATGAATTAAAAGGAATGAATGCTGATTTCGTATTCTTAGGTTCAGGCGACAGTTCTTATGAGAACTTGTTTATCTGGTTATCAAACAACAGTTCAAACATAAGAACTTATGTAGGTTACAAAGGAGATCTTGCAAATCAAATATATGCCGGGAGTGATTTCTTCCTTATGCCTTCAAAATTTGAACCTTGCGGATTGAGTCAACTTATTGCAATGAGATATGGTTCATTACCTATTGTCAGAGCGACAGGCGGTTTAGATAATACTGTGGTCGGTTATCCGTTAAATAATTCAACAGGATTCAAATTCTGGGGCTATGACGGCTGGCAAATGAAAGAAGCAATTGACTGTGCTTTAAGAGTTTACAATGACAGATATACTTTTAACGCTATGAGAAAATCTGCAATGAGTGCCGATTTTAGTTGGAAAAAGAGTGCTAATGAGTATCTGAATTTGTATAGAAGTTTGCTCTAAGTAATTCTATTATCAGACATTCTATAAGTTTTTTAATTGTTTTATATAACTTATCGCATCTTCTTTTGTTGTAATATTTCCTTCAAGTTGTTCCTCGTGCAATTTATTGATTATTTCGCCTAATTCACGAGAAGGAGATATATTCAAAATTTGCATTATTTCTTTTCCGTCAATAAGTTTAGGTAATGGTTTAAGAGTAGGTTTAACTTTTAGATAAAAGTCCTGAAGTTTGTTAAGGTCAGAAATATTTTTTTGAACCATTTCATCACTCACTTCAACTCCTCTTGCAGAAAGCCTGTCTGCCTTTGCAACAGTTATTAAATCAATAGAGTTCTCTCCCGCTTTTCTGACATATCTCATATATATTTTATCGTTTATATTTGGGGCGGATACCACACTCGACGGGTATATATGGTGTCGTATTATAAAAGTAATGTATTCAATTTGTTTTTTAGAATATTTTTGTTTTTTAAGAATCCCTTTTGCAATGTTTGCACCAAGTTCATCATGACCGATGAAACGGTGTCTGCCGTTTTCCTCAATTGTCCATGTTGAAAATTTACCTATATCGTGTAAGAAACCTGCAAGTTTTAAATGAGCAAGTCGTGTTTCTCCACCAAAGTCAATTGTATCTAGGTGTTCTTTGACTGCTTTTTCTGATATTTCATAGATTGTTTGTATTTGTTTAACTGTTTCTATTGAATGATTGAATAAATCAAGATGATGATGTGTGTTTGGCGGTACTTTTTTTACATCAAGCATTATAGGGAAAAGAATATCTATAATTCCTGTTTTATCCATCTCAAGGAGAATTTTATGAGCGTATTTCCCTCCAAAAAGTTTTAATATTTCCATATTTATACGTTCAATTGCCGGGTGTATGATTTTATCGGTATGTTTTTTTATTATATTAAGAGTTTCTTTTGATATTTCAAATCCGAGTGTTGATGCAAATCTGTATGCTCTGATTATTCTTAAAGGGTCCTCTATAAAGTTTTCTTCTGAGATTGCACGAATAACTCCGTTTTTAATATCATCAATACCGTTATTTATATCTATTATTTCATCTGTTTTTATATTATACGCAATAGAATTTATCGTAATATCTCTGCGTTTTAAATCTTCTTCAAGAGAATTGTTTATAGGATTTGTTATATCTATATAATTAACTTTATCAGGAAAAACAACTCTATAGATATTATTTGTTTCGTCTAGCGGAACAAATGCACAATTATATTTATCGGCAAATTTTTGAGCAAATATTTTCGCATCAATATCGCATACAATAATATCTTTATCATGATTCTCTTTGTTCAAAAACGTATCTCTTATTATTCCGCCTACAAGATATATTTCATAAGATTCGGATTTTAATAAATCAAGAACAAAACTATTCGCCAAATTCATAAACAGTGTTTCCTAATGTTACTATCACGGCAGTTTCTGCTTTTAATATTAAAGCACCTAAAGATAACATTGGCAAATTTTTATTCTTCATTAAATCAAATTCTCTGTCAGAAAATCCGCCCTCAGGTCCGATTACTAAGAGAATATTTTCATTCGGTTTCGCAGGATTGTTTTTTAAGTAGTCTTTTAGTGAACCGTTTGTATTTTTTTCACAAAGTGCAACTATTCGGTCAAACTTTGTATCATTTATTACTGACTCCAAAGTTGTTAAATCAAAACATTTCGGTATATTTGCTCTTTCGCATTGTTTCGATGCTTCATACATTATCTTTTGCCATTTATCAATTTTTGAAATAGCAACTGACTTTTTTAAGGCACAGTTATCTGTATAAATCGGGAATATTCCTCTAATTCCCAATTCTGTTGCTTTTTCCATAATTGTCAGTTGTGCATCACTCTTTAAAGGAGATTGTGCAAGATAAAGATTATATTTTAAATCTCGTTCGGATTTCTTTTTGTTTAGAATTTCAGCAAGTATGTGTTTATTTGTTATTTCTTTTATAACTGTTGTATACTCGATTTCTTTTTCATCAATAAGTAATAATTCTTCACCGATTTTTGCTCGCAAAGATTTTGCTATATGATTAAAATTTTCTTTATCATCAATAGTTATTGTGTTATTGTTTATTGAGTTTGTATTTATAAAAAAATGCGGCATAATTCCCCTTATTTATTTGTTACAACTGACATAACATAATTGTTATTAAAGTATTTATTTGCAACTTCAATAATGTCAGAGGCAGTTACAGAATTAATTAAATCGGCATACTCATCAACAAACTTAAAACCTCTGCCGGAGGCTTCAAACCAGCCTAATGTATCTGCTTTATCAGTATTCGTTTCAAGTGCAATAACATATTGACCTAACAAGCGATCTTTCGCTTCTTGAAGTTCTTTATCACTTACAAAATTTGTTTTAAATTTGTTCACTTCTTCAAGTGCTTTTTGTTTAGAATGTTCTAATGAGTTAGGATTTGTTCCTATGTATACAATAAATGCACCTGCAAGCATATTTGGAGAATAACTTGAACCTAGTTGATATGCAAGCCCCTCTGCTTCTCTTAAATTTACGAATAATCTTGAACTCATCCCTGAGCCTAAAATTGTATTTATAACGCTTAGAGCGGCATATTCTTTTTTGTTATTTAATCCGTTTGTTTGCCAGCCAAATATTAACCATGCTGTTTTTTGATTGTTTAACTTTACGTTAGACAGTTGCCTGTTTGTTATTTTAGGAATTGTAAATTTTGAATAATCAAACTGTGCTGTTGATTTTGTATTAAAGATTGATCCTATTTGTTCAATAAGAGCATTTTTATTTTCAATATTTCCGGCAACTGATACTACTAAATTATTTGGATTAAGGATTTTGTCCTTATATTCAATAATGTCGTTTCTGTTAATTGACGGAATCGTTTTTTCCAATACCTTTGTCGAACCGTTATATACCGAATCTTTAAAAATCATCGAACGAAATCCGTCTAATGCTAATTTTAACGGATTATCACGAGTTTGTTTTATGTTGTTCAAGTAATTTTTCTTTGATTTTTCAAGTTCGGTTTCATCAAAGAGTGAATTAGTAATAATTTCGTTTAATATATTCATAGTGTCATCAAGATACGTTTTTGTTGTTAAAACATTAATTTTGAAAGAATCAGAGGTTTCTGATGTTGATATATTAATACCTTTTTCTTCCAATACTTGAGCAAGTTCTGATGCTGAATATTTTTTAGTTCCTTTCATAAGTAATGTTCCGAACAAAGAAGATGTTCCTTTTTTATTACTTAAAAAATCTCCGCCTTTTGCAATAATACTAATTGCTATAATATCATTATAAGAAGTGTCATTCATCAACAGGGTAATACCATTATCATATTTATATTTTTGAGTTGAATTATTTGAATCAACTATTTTTGACTTCGGAGTTATCTCAGGTTCAACATTAGAGATGAATTTAGTATCTTTACATTCTTTAGGTAATATTATTGAAATTGCACTGTTATTTTTGTTTAAATATTTATTTGCAACTCTTTTTATATCTTCTTTAGATACTTTATTTATGTTTTTCAAATATTCATCATAATATTTTGTTCCGCCTGTCAAAGTTGCAATATACCCCATTTCGGTAGCAATATTCGAAACAGATTCTCTTTCATAATATGTAGTACTTTCTATCATTTTCTTTGCTGTATTTAATTCTGTATCGGTAACACCTGTGTCTTTAATCTTGTTTATTTCATCAAAGACAGATTGTTCAACGATTTCCATGTTTTGAGGAATAAACGATGCCTTAACAACAAACAATCCGTCGTCTTTCATTGTTGAATTATATGAAGCAATTGAATTAACAAGTTGTTTTTTATCTTTTACAGTTTGATATAGTCTGGAAGTCCTTCCTGCCCCCAGTATGTTTGACAAAACATCAAGAGCGTATGTATCATTATTTTTGATATCTGCTCCTCGAAATCCGATTAACATATACCCTGTAGCATTGTCAGTATATGTAATATTTCGTTTTTGTTCTGTTAAGAATTTTTCTTTTTTGAAGTTATTTATAACAGGTTTTCTGTACGGAGTGTTAAAATTCTTTTTAATTAATTCGAGTGCGTGTTGCGGCTCAACATCCCCAACAACAAGTGTAATCATATTAGCCGGAGAATAATGAGTGTTATAATACTCAAGAACTTCCTCTCTTGTAATATTTTCTACGACTTTTTCAGATCCTAAAACACGTCTTTTGTAGGGATGTGTGGAATACATCAATTTTACAAGATTTTCATAACATTGTGTTTCAGGAACATTTGCACTTTTTGCAATTTCTTCAATTACAACTTTTCGTTCTTTTTCCATCTCTTTTCTCGGAATCTGCGGATGTAAAAGCATATCGGCATGTAATTCCATCGCTAAATCAAAATAATTAGAAGCAATTGTTATGTAATAATGAGTAAAATCTTTACTTGTCGCTGCATTTGTGATTGCACCTTTTGATTCGAGTATTTTATCAAAATCGCCGGTTGGATGTGTTTCCGTTCCTTTAAAAAATAAATGTTCAAGAAAATGTGATACACCGGTGTTTGAATCATCTTCATTTATTGAACCGGTTTTTATCCATGTGTCAATTGTTACGATAGGATTATTTTTTATTTGTTCTATAATCACAGTTTGCCCATTGTTTAATCTATATAAAGAATAATTTCCGGCAAACGCAAAATTACCTAAGAATAAAAATAATAACGCTATAATAATTTTTTTCATAACACATACCTCTCTCTTGATATTAAATATAATAGCACAGTTTATTGATAAGGCAAAACTAATCTGCTTAGTTGCTTTTTCAACAGACTGTGGATATTAAAAGAGTAACTTAATTAAATCTTTTACGTTATAATAGTTATAATAAATATACGAGGTAAATATTATGGCAAAAGTAACATTAATAAAAGGTGACGGGATAGGACCTGAAATATCTGAGGCAGTTGTTAAAATTATTGAAAAATCAGGTGCTAAAATCGAATGGGATATTCAAACTGCAGGTTTGGATGTCATTGAAAAAGAAGGGGTTCCGCTTCCTAAAAGAGTGATAGATTCTATCAAAGTTAATAAAGTTGCCTTAAAAGCACCTATTACTACTCCTATCGGAAAAGGGTTTCGTTCTGTAAACGTTCAACTTAGAAAAGAATTGGACTTATATGCTAATTTAAGACCTTGCAAAAATATTCCTACAATAGAAACAAAATTTGATAATGTTGATATAGTGGTTGTAAGAGAAAATACAGAAGATTTATATGCAGGTGTTGAAGAAAAAATTGATGAAAATACCGCACACAGTATAAAAATAATTACCAGAGATGCTTCAACCAGAATTGCAAAATATGCTTTTGATTATGCTATTAAATACAACAGAAAAGAAGTATGTGTTGTTACAAAAGCAAATATATGTAAACTCTCTGACGGTTTATTTTTAGAATGTGCAAGAGAGATTTCAAAAGAATATCCTCAAATAAAATTCAGAGAAATTTTAGTAGATAATTGCTGTATGCAATTGGTTCAAAATCCGTCACAGTTTGATGTTCTTTTATTACCTAATTTATACGGAGATATAGTATCTGATTTAACAGCAGGTTTAATTGGAGGACTTGGAGTTGCAAAAAGTGCTAACATCGGCAAAGATTGTGCAGTATTTGAAGCAGTACACGGTTCTGCTCCTGATATCAAAGGTCAAAACAAGGCTAATCCTATGGCTCTTTTGTTATCCGGAGTTGAAATGCTTAAACACTTAGGACAAACTATTCCTGCTCAAAAAATTGAAAATGCTCTATATAAAACTTTAAATAACGGTATAAAAACTGCTGATATTGGCGGAAATGCTTCTTGTACCGAATTCACGGAAGCAATAATCAATAATATTGTATAACTAAAAAAGAAAAGGATTTATAATGACAAAATATTTATTTGATCCGGGTTACGGACAACATTTAGTAAGTTTAGTGTTTACTTTAGAAGATATGTATGCTGATATTAATAAGTTTAAAAACTTAGGACAGAAAAAATTTCAGTTTAAACAATATTATCCGAGTATATTAAAATTGGTTGAACAAAATACTGATTTTTATTTAGGATGTTTATTGTGGGCAGTCTATTTAAAAAATCAACCCGAATCAGAAATAGAAGGGAACTATTGTTTGGGTAAAGAATACAAAGAAGAAACATCTCTTATAGAGTTATTGTTTCTCATGAGTTTTTACAAAACTTTTTCAAGAGATACTAAATATTACATGAATCAAGATTTTACTTATCCTGATGATGCTATGCATATTTTAGAAGTATACAAAGAATTCGCTGTTATGAATGAAGGTTTCATTAAAGTTGAAAAGACTACGGATTTATTATTGCCGAATTGTTTAAAAACCCCTTCAAAAAAAGAATTAGATAAAATTAAAACTACAATTGATAAAGTTATACAAACAGGCGATTTTAACGAATTATATGAAATAAGAGGATTAATTCTATAAATGAATGTTACAGGCGGGATTTATAACGGCAGAAAACTAACCGCTCCTGATGAAAAAATTGTCAGACCTACTCTTTCAAAAATTAGGATGAGCGTTTTTAATACTTTATATTCTATTCTTGGAGAATTTGAAGGAAAAACTTTTCTGGATATGTTTGGCGGCTCCGGTATTATGGGTATTGAAGCAATTTCGAGAGGTTTTTCTTCTGTTAAAGTATATGAAAAAAATCGTAAAGTGGCAGATATAATTAAATCTAACTATAAAACATTAGGACTTTCTCCCGATTTATTGATAGGAGATAGCCTTAAACTTGCTGAAAAAGAAACAATGCACTTTGACGTTATATTTATAGATCCGCCATACTACAGCGGAATTTATGAAAACATTCTTTCTGTTTTACCTGATTCAAATATAGTAGTTCTTGAACATGTAACAAATATTGAGTTCATAGGATATACTGTAATTAAACAGAAAAAATACGGGGATAAATATTTAACCTTTTGCAAAAAATAGTCATTAATTATGTAAAGTCTTATTTTGCCTTAATAATTTTAAAAATATTTTATAAACAAAAAAAGGATAACTAATTATAGTTATCCTTTTTTATATTTTATCGAGTTTTTATTCGAGTTCGGTTCCGTCTTGAATTAACAAGTCAGGAGAACCAAACATTCCTTCGATTTCTTCTAAGATAGCAGAAGGTTTTCTTGCTTGATTACGTTGAGCAGCAGCACGTCTTTGTGCTTCTCTATCTTTTTCTTCACTTGCGAATGAAAGATGGTGATAACCTGTACCAGCCGGTATTAAACGACCGATAATTACGTTTTCTTTCAAACCTCTCAACATATCTTTCTTACCTTCAACAGCCGCTTCAGTAAGAATTCTTGTTGTTTCTTGGAAAGATGCTGCTGAAATGAAACTTTCAGTATTCAAAGATGCCTTTGTAATACCTAACAGCATATATTCACATTCCGCAAGAGTACCTTCTTTGGCTGCAACTTCTTCATTTGCTTTTTCAAATGCATGAACTTCAACCAATTCTCCAGGTAAGAAATTAGTATCACCAGGTTCTAAGATTTTAACCTTCTTAGTCATCTGACGAACAATCATCTCAATATGTTTATCAGCGATTTCAACACCTTGTGAACGATATACACGTTGTACTTCATCAACAAGATATTGTTGAGCCGCTTCCGGTCCACACAATCTTATAATATCATGCGGATTCAAAGGACCGCTTGTCAAAGGATCACCCTTCTTAATTTGTTGTTTGTTAGAAACAATGATACTTGAATCGATTGTATACTTAACTTCTTTCTTACCGAATTCTTCAGATTCTAAGAATAATCTCGGTACATCTTCATCCATTTCGATAATTGCCGTACCGTCATATTCCGCTAAAATAGCACAATCTTTAGGTTTTCTTGCTTCAAGAAGTTCTTCAACCCTAGGCAAACCTTGAACGATATCGCCTGTTTTTTGTCTTTCGTATAACAATGTTGCTATACTATCGCCACGTTGTACAAGCGAATCTTGAACAATCTGTAATTGAGTACCTGCACTAATCAAATACGGTCTGCCGTTTCTAACGGATACCTTACCCTTAGCAACAGATACAACTTGACCTGATACAGTAGATGTTTCGCCACTATCAGCAATAACATCATCTTGTTTTACAAAATCGCCTGCTTTTACAGATGCTTTGCCTTTTACGGTAATCTCTGTTTCATATTCAGATGAATGAAGTAATAATCTTCTTGCTTCTTCTTCGCCGCCTGTTATTGATGCAACACCATCTGCTATTGCCAATACTTCTGTTTTTGCAACAGCAGTATGAGGTTCAATAACTTCTCCGTCTTTTACAAGCAATTCTGTTTGCAATGATGCATTTAACTTAGAATTACCTTCCATTTCACGACGAACAATCAATGTTTCAAGTACAACAATCTTTAATTGTCCTTTGTCATCTAACTCAACAAGACCTTTCAAGTGTGACAGATAACCTTCCATTGACAACTTCAAACTTGTTCTTGTCAAAGTTGCACCGTCAAGATTTCTGACTCTTGCTCCGTCTTTATATTGTAATTGAGTTTCTGATACAACATCAATTAACTCATCTGATGTATTAAATCTTATTGATACATCTTTTGGTTTTACATTCAATACTTGAACTGGTCTAACCAATATTTGGATAGGTTGTTCTTCTAAACTTACTGTTGTATCAATTTCTTCATCTAAATCATCAATATCAATATCATCAAATCCTGATTCCATAATAGTAACGATTGAAGTTTGTTTTGCTTTAATACCTTCAGCAATCACTGTACCCTTCTTAATAACAGCACCTTCTTCAACCTTCAAATCATTAACACTTGTAAGTTTATGAACTTCTCCCGGTCTGATTGTAATTTCATGTATTACATCGTTAAACTCGTTAAACTCAACAACACCATCTATATGAGCATAAACGTCTTTAACAACTTCTGTTCCTTCTGTAACAACAGTACCATTCTCAACCATTTTCAAAGTTGAGTCTTTGTTGATTTGGTGAACTTCTTCAGGTATAAATACCACTTCACCGCCCTTTGTGATAACAAGGTTTTCATCAACTTCAATACCGTTATATCTGATTTCACCTGATGAAGAAACAGTATATTCATCATCAACTAACTCTGCAATGACCATACCATTCTCAACAGTTGTATCAATCGGAGCCTTAACGATATATCTTTCTTCATCGCTGTCTACTGTCCAGAATTGTTCTTTCTTTGTTTGTTCAAATGTAGCATTTGAAGGAATTAAAGATGCAATAACAATTGTTAATTCTTTACCTTTAACAATTTTCTTAATCTTTTTACCTTCAAACTTAGCATCTTCAATAACAAGGTCTGAACTATATCTGACTTCTCCACCATGTTCACAAATAATCATTGTTTCAGCCAATTCTTCGCCGGCTTTAACTGCTTGTTTATCTTTTACAAGTATTTTTGAACCGCCAGGCAAGTTATAAACATCGCCTGCTATAACCCATACAATACCCGATTTGTTAGCAGTACGTGAAATGTTTCCTTGTCTGTCTTTTTTTTCATCGGCAACGAAGTCTTGGAAGAAAATTTGACCTGCAACATCAGAGTTAATATCCTTAGTTGCTTTTTCAGTCAAACGACCATGTTCATTTTGTGCAGCAGGGTCAAAATCAGCCAAATTATCGCCTTTTTTAACCTTATCGCCGTCTTTAACATAAAGAACAGCACCTGCAGGTATATGATACTTGTTAGTTCTTTTTGCACTTTTAACTTCAATATCGCCTTCAAATATAACGACATTAACAACATCCCCGTGACGTGTTCTTAATTCTCTTGTTTTCAGAGATGAAGAAACTGTACCGTCTTCTCTTACAGTAAATGCCTTTGTTGCTTCTTTTACACCAACTGCACCACCTGTGTGGAATGTTCTTAATGTTAACTGTGTACCGGGTTCCCCGATTGACTGTGCGGCTATAATACCGATTGCTTCTCCGATATCAACCATTTTTTGAGTCGTCATTGCCCATCCGTAACATTTTTGACATACACCGTATTCTAACGAACATGTCAAACCTGAACGTACTTTTAATTCATTCAACGTCAGATGTGATATCTTTTCAATATCTTCACGACTCATTGTTGTATCTTTTGCAACCAATAAAGTCTTGCCGTCTGTATCATATATATCTTCAGCAATTGTTCTGCCCAATAATCTGTCGATAAGAGGAACTATAACGTTATCCCCGTCAACAATAGGCTTCATATTAATATAATTGCCGCCTCCGCAATCGTGTTCTTTAATAATAACGTCTTGGGCAACGTCAACCAAACGTCTTGTCAAATACCCTGAGTCAGCAGTTTTCAACGCTGTATCAACCAACCCTTTACGAGCACCGTATGATGAAATGATGTATTCTGTAACTGACAAACCTTCTTTAAAGTTTGACTTAATCGGCAAGTCGATGATTTGACCCGCTGCGTCAGCCATCAAACCACGCATACCTACCAACTGTGAAACCTGTGAAAGGTTACCTCTCGCTCCGGAGAATGCCATCATATATACAGGGTTTAATCTGTCGAAGTTTTCAACAACTTGCTCTGTCAATTTTGCTGTTGTTTCAGACCAAGTATCAATAACCTTTGTATATCTTTCAACCTCGGTAATTTCACCTTTTAAGTATCTGTTTGTTGACTTTTCAATTTCTGCTTCTGCAGAGTCTAACAATTCTCTTTTTGTTTCCGGTACAGATAAATCAGAAATAGAAATTGTTACACCTGATTTTGTTGCATATCTGTAACCTAAGTTCTTTAATGTATTTGCCAACTCGCCTGTCTTTGCACCACCGTACTCAAGATACATTTGAGAAAGCAATTTTCTAATAGCACCTTTGTCCATCAATTTATTGATGAATTCAGGTGTTTTTGTTTTTGTACGTGAATATGTCATTTTTTATTTTCCCTTATAATTATTAAATTCTATCCTTATGCCCTAGTAACTTAGTACCCTAGTGACTTATACCAACGCTTCTCTAACTGCTTCGTTAAAGATAATTCTTCCCGGAGTGGTTTCTATTCTCTTACCATTTTCATCACGAACAATAATCTTATCGTGAAGTTCAATAACACCACTTTCCAATGCAGCAAGTGCATCAGTATAACTGTAATAGTTACCTTTCGGCTCCATATCAGGTTTTTCGATAATAGTTAAATAATACATACCTAATACCATATCCTGAGAAGGAGTAATAATAGGCTTACCATTTGCCGGAGCAAGAATATTATTTGTTGCTAACATTAGCATTCTTGCTTCTGTCTGAGCCTCAATAGAAAGAGGAACGTGAACAGCCATTTGGTCACCGTCGAAGTCAGCGTTGAACGCTGTA
>CACXGY010000045.1 GCA_902767275.1 uncultured bacterium
ATCTCTCTTGTATATATAAAGTATATAACTTTGAAAAAATTGACTTTTTTATAACATTTTTATTACTTATCGTTTACAAAACTTAATATTGAGGTTGGTTATGGTACGGAAAAAGAAGTATTCAGATAAAGATAAAATTGCCGTTAATAACAGGCATATTGATATTTTTAATAAATCTTTAGACGGAATAGAAATTATGCTGAATGGTATCCTTAGTGATTTGTCACAATTTGATGGTTCGTTTCTGGATTTACCTAAAAGTTTAATTTCTGCACTGGATTTTATTATATCTTCTCTTTCTAAAATTCAAAAGGGTCAAAGATTGGCTTTGAATTTGGATGACGAAAACATTTCAAGTGAAAATGTTGAACCTGATATAACTGTGATTGAAGGGGTCGATATAAAAAAAATTTAATATTTTGTTGTTAGTTTTGTTTATAAGGAGTTTTATATGACTTTTGAGTATTATGTGGACAATGATTTTGATAAGGTTACAGTTTCAAAAACTATGGAAAAAGATATTGTAAATTCTATAGTTAATTCTTATCTTAAATATAATGAAAATCGTGAGTCTAATTTAACACACTCTAATTCTGTTATTCAAGAAGTATTTTTTAAAAATAAGTTTAACAATATTAGCGATAAAAATGAGCGTTGGAAATCAAAAATCAAAATGTGTAAATGTTATATGTTTTATCAAACTCTAAAAGCGTTTATATGGAAGAATATTTATTCTAATGTTCATAGTATGTTTGATGTATCAGGAGAAAATCATGATTCGGATAATAATTCCAGCAAGCAAAAAGCCGTTTTAGTTGATATGCTTGAAAAAATGGATTACTCTAAAACTTGTGATACGGTTATTGATAATGCTTTGTTATATGGAGAACTTATATCTTTCACTGCTTGGAAGAAAAAATATCAGGAATATCGCAGACCTATAGACTTCTTTAAAAATCTCTTTAGTAAAGATATTACTAAACTGCATTATATTATTGATGCGGCTAAAAATGGTAGAAATTATTGGATTGAATCTAAAAAGGTTTTTGATAATCCTTATGTATATCCTGTTTCGCCGGCAGACTTGGTTTTTGACGTTTCTCAAAAAGATAATTGGGAAGATTGCCCTAAAATATACAGAACCTTTAAAACTCCTGACGATATTATAAGTAACAAGTTTTATAATATTGACTCAAATTTGGCAATGAATATTCGTAATCTTATTTCTGATAAAATTGCTGATATTTCTCAACCTAAAAAATTAAAAGAAGATGTCGTTCATGGTTCAACAGTCGAGATTCTTGAACACTGGGGTAATTTTAAACTCCCTTCCGGTCAGATTCTTAAAAATTGGCATGCTATTGTCGTGGGAAGAAAATATTTAATCTTTTTCGATAAAAATGAAAGTATAATCAATCCTTTTACCTACGGTGCTTTTGTTGTTGACCCTGATACTAAAAGAGGTATAAGCCCTCTATATTGTATCCTTGAACTTGCTAATTCTCAGGAAGATTTCCTTAATCGTACAATTAATATCCAGTCACTTTCTGAAAACCCTCCTCTACTTGCTCCTGAAGGGTTTTTTGAAAATGATGAAATTAAACTTTATCCCGGGAAAATTATTGAATATGGCGATAATCTTACGTCCGTTAATGCTTTTAAACAAATTACTTTTGACAATAACGTGTTTTCTGCAAATATTGAATTCCTTGATACACTAATGTGTGAAGTTTCCGGTATTTATCCGAGTATGATTGGTATACAAGAAAATTTTGCAAAAACCGCTACTGAAATTAATACTAAAACTCAAGGGCAATTGACAAGATTATCTATGTTATTGGATATTATAAATCAAGATTTTATTATTCCTTCTATTAAAAATATTGCTAAACTCGCTGCTGATTTCAAACAAGGAATTGAATTCGTTTATGTTAATCAAGATAATAATCAAGATACTATTATAATTGATGATGAGGTTAGGCAGTCTGATTATAAATATACTTATTCCGATAGGAATATTCTTAATGAAAAATCTTATAATGCAGATATGGTGCTTGATGTTGTAGAAAAATTCTCTCAACATTTGCCGTTAGATATGACTGAGATTTTTGTTTGGTATTTTGAACAAAAAGGTGTTGAAAATCCTGAAAGATTTTTAAATCAAGAGCAACTTCAAATTATTAAACAATCTGAACAAATTCAAAACTCTTTACAAAAATTAAAGTTAAATGGAAACTTTTTAGGTTTGAATGAACCTTCCGAAGATTCAAATGCTCAGGATTACATATTATCCCATACACAAGAATAAATTTGTTGTTTATATATTAAAATCTACAAACATATTTTCGGATTGAGAGGTGTAGTCATTGTTTGGATTATAGCAAAACATGCAGGTTTACTCGTTATTAGAGTTATAAATTAGTGATTTTATAATCTCTCAATCCTGTTATTTTAAGTGGTTGTATTGTTCCTTTATGTAAGAATTGCTGCTATCAATAGAATATGCTTTTTCTATATTGATTTTCGCTTGTTCCATATATTTATTATTTTTGCTCTTGTTGTATAATTCTTCGTTTGCATACGATGAATATAAATATACAATTGCGTTATTAGGATTTATACTTATTACTTTATTAAAATATTCAATTGATTTATCAAAATTTTGGTTTAAGTAGTATGAGTATGCAAATCTTGTATATATTTCTTCTGCAGTTTCAGGATGATAATAGTTGTTTTTGACTCCGCTTGGTGAACAACTTATTACAAATGATTTTCTGTCAGATGAAGGGGTAACCTTTAATACATCTGTATTAAATATGTTATATTGTCCCCATTCTTCATAGGCTTTTTCAGGAATTGTTGTTATCGTCGTATTATAATTTTCGATACGTTTTGCGGTATCTGGATGTGTACTGCGTTTTTCATCTATCCTGCCAAGTGTGTCAAAGTATGCAAGTACTTCCCTTCCGTTATTGAGGTTATATCCGGCCTTTGCGGCAAGTTTTGCTCCTTCTGTGTCAGCAGAATATTCCATGTTCTTTGATTCTATTAAATATTTTCTCCTTAATACCGCATATGTTGACAATGCGTATCCGTTTCCGACGGCTGCCAGTCTGCCCATCCTTTGCATACGTTCTACCGTCGGACGTTGTCTCGCTTGATGCCCTAATAATGCGTGTCCCATTTCGTGACCGATTATTATTGCCAGTGCATCTTCATTATCTATGAATGTGTCATATAGTGCGGTATTTATTTCTATATAATTTGTCCCTGTCGTAAAGGCATTTACTTCTGTTGAGTTCCTTTGTATCCCTATTCGCCAGTTTATATAATCTAATTTATTTGCTCTTATTATCTTTTCGGCTATTCTGTATAGTTTATAATAATCTTCTCCTCTCGCCTGTGAGTTATAATTTAACCAACTTACTTTTTTAAAGGTTTTTGATATATCTGAGTATTTTTCGTTATCTTGTTTTATTTTGTTTGCATATTTTGTGCTATCTATAGTTTCATAATTACTGAGTTTTAATAATTTAGGATCTCTAACGGTAGAGATGGTGTTATTCATATTATATTTTGTTGAGTTGTAATTATTTAAAAAAGTTTCGGTTGTTCCGTATTTTTGTGCATGTTTCATTTCTTTTATTTGCATTTTTGCATAATCTTTTGATAATGAACAGGTTTGTATTAACATTCCGATAAGAACTAACACTAATATTTTTTTCATACATTCTCCTTTTTTAATTATATTATCATATTTATTAAAAATTTTAAATAGTGTTCGTTTTAAGGTGGTGATGGCTCAATCGTATTATGTTGATGATTTTAATGGGGTGAAATTATCAACTTTTTTATTACCCCGTATTGTAAGGAGTTTTTTATGTCAGATAAAGTAGAAAATCAAGAGATTAATTCTTTGGAAAATTCAAATGAAAAGACTTTAAATGAGACAGTTGAAGTCGAAAGTACATCTTCTGAAGAATCTAAGATTTCGAATATAGAAAATGAAGAACCTGTATCTGATAAAGATAATGATAATTTGTTGTCTGATAATGAAATCGTTGAAAAATATAAATCTTTATCTCAATTTATTAAAGATTTTTCTCAGAAAAGAAAAGAACTCGATGATGAACTGAATATGAGAAAAGAATATTTGAGCGAATCTCTTACTAAATATGATTCTGAAGATTATTTACAAAATCCTGATTTTCGCGAATTGTATTCGGCTGCTTTTAATAAATTAGGCGTGAGTTTAAATACAGATAATTTTGTTTCTTTATTAGATAAATATGTCGATTCACGTTTGTCCTCTTATTCGAAAAAGATTGCTGCAAACAAAGAAAATGAATCGGCAACGGACAAACTTGAATTTCAAAACGGATATAAAGAAAAATCTGTTAAAAAGTTGAAAATGCAAGATATTCCCCCTAATGAATTAGAAAAATATATTGCTAAATATATTTAATTTTATGTTCCCGAGTGCTTTATTTTTTTGTTTATGCCGATTTCGCACGGGTGTTTTCGGCATGGTAATTTACTACCCGTTAAAGAAAGGATTTTATATGGCTATTGAAAACATGATTATTGGTACTTTCAGTCAAGCGTTCAAGAAAAATTTCTATGATGAACTCGTCATTGGAAAACTCGCTCATACTGAATTTAAAGACGGAGTTAAAAAAGGTGATGAAGTCGATATTATTATGCCAGGTACAGTGACTATGTTTGATTATGATGGTACTACTCTTAAAGATGCTGAACTTGCTACGGTTTCAACCACTAAAGTTAAAATTAATAAAGGTAAGGCTTTCCATTTTGAATTGGCTGAGGTTGAAGAAAAACGCATTATGAATGCTCCTGATATAGAACAACAAACTTCTCTTGCCGCTGATTACACAAGTGATGCTATTAAACAATTCGCTGCAAGTGTGGATGCTTCTTTTGCTAATCTTTATACAAGAGCAGGACATTATCTTGATAATAATGGCGAACCTATTCAACTTGATGCGGAATACGCTAAAGAAATTCTTGCTTATATGCAGGCTGAATTCCAAAGAGGCGACGGAAAAGGTCATACCAATTGGATTGATGACTCTATGGTTTGTATTGTTCCTCCTGAATATCAGTTCTATTTAGGTAAATTAGACGATCTTAAGTATGTTGAATCCGGACATCAAAAAATGGCTAAAGGGTATATCGGCAGATTATGCGGTTGGGATATTTTAGTATCTAATAATATTGCTCAGCCTGAACCGGGGGTGTTTTATCCGTTATTTGGTATCGCTTCTAAAACTCTTGCAGGCGGTGTATCTTCTGATTTGAATACTCAATCTTATGTACCTGAGAAAAGTTTTAATACTTGTTATAAAGGTTATGGGTTATACGGAGTTGGTGCCCCTCGTGCAGATTTCTTAGGCACTGTGAAAATATCTGCTCCACTTGCTTTATCTCAAAGATCTTAGTTTTTATGTGTGATAGTTTTATAGGAGATTTTTTATGGTTAGAGATTTAATCAATGTTCAATATCCTCTTATTGAGGATACACAGTCTGTTGCTTCCGTTGAGGTCGATAAAACAACTGTTTCTGATGAGAATGGAATTACCGTTAAAAATGCATTTGCCAATAAAAACAATACCTTATTCGTTTTTATTACTAATAATGGCGAATCTGATGCTGAGGTAACTTTTTTATCCGGTAATATGTATCCGAACTCTATTTTGGGTAATTTGGTTCAAACTGTTCCGGCTTCTTCAGTTACTGCTTTTCAGTTTCAAGATGCAGCGAGATTTGAAAATAAAGACGGCTCTTTAAATGTTGATTTTGAAGAAGGATTTTCAGGTGATATTTTTGCTATTGCAAAACCTACTTCTTTAAATGTTTAATGTGGTTACATTATATTCTCTGAAGTTATGCGGGTCTTTGCCCGCTTAACTTCTTGGAGGTTTTATGAAAATTATTAACTTAAATACCAATGTGGTTTTTGATTTACCTGATTCTGAGGCTGAATCTCTCATCAAAAATTCTCCCGATTTGTTTGCTTATATCGGTAAGAATAATAATATTATTCTTAATAATCACTTTGGTCCTTCTTTCAATTCTGTTCTTAGTCAGATTTTAGATGAATAAATTATGTTACGAAAGGTGTTTTATGTCTGTTTCATTACTCGATTTGTATAATAAAGTTGCTTCTCAACCCTGGTCTATGTTTGATAATGACACTCAATCAACTGATGATTTTGATCCTGCACTTATTTCTTCTATTAATAAGGCTCTTGTTGAGTTATGGTGTTCTTATCCTTTTGATTTTAGGTTAAAAGAAAAAAATATTATTACTCAGAAAAATATTAATAAATATAACCTTCCTGACGGGACTATTCTTCAAAAAAATACATCCAAAGGTGAAAGATATTCCGTTATTTTAGGTAATAAATATTTGGATTTTATTGAAAATCCTGATGAATTGGAACTTCTATCCGGCAAACCGGAAGGGTTTTTTGTAAAGAATGACGTTATTTGTTTTTATCCGATTCCGGATAAAATTTATTCCGTCAAAATTTTGTATCATTCTTTTTCTATAGGGGAAGATATCAATGGGATGCCTATTTATGCTCTTGTCGAAGATACTGATAAAATCATTATCCCTGATAAATATAAACAATTATTCCTCAACGCTTTAATTTCAAAAATTATGATGTATTCTATCGCTTCTCCTGCTGATGAAAATTATGTCGGTTATAATATTCAATTTGAAAAAGCATATAATCTGCTTCTTAAAGCAGTTGGCGGTAGAAAACGTAACAGAAAAATTGTTTTTTAAGGAGTTTTTATGAACACTGTTAATAATGTCTTATTATGTAATAATTTTGGAGGAATAAAAAGGATAAATTCATCTTTTTCTTCTTCAGGAATTACTGCCTCAGATATTCAAAACGTTGAATTGTTTGATACCGGCATTAATTCAGGGGTTGGAATTAGAACTATGAAAGGTAATTCTAAAAAACTTGAAATCCCTAATGAAAAAATAATAAATATTTTTTCCAGTATTCAACAATCTGAAACATATTTGTTTATTCATACTGAAACTGAATCAGAAGGGAAAATTTATCTATATAATCCGACTTCAAATTCTTTACTTCTTAAATGTGATAATTTATCACTTACTGGTATTTCTTGCGGTGTGGATTTCACTTACGGCTGGTCGGATTTATTTGTTTTTTCTAACGGAGAAAATTTGGTTTATATTTCATTAGATAATTATGATGAGCACGGAAATCTCGATGAGGTTCATATTGTTACACCGGTTGATGTTGATGGTGTAAATGTTAAAGGGTTAGGATTATCTGTTTTTGACAATAGATTATGGATTTTTAACAAAACTACTCTCTGGTATTCCAGAAAAGTTGATTGCTTTGATTTTTCCTCAGATAATAGTACTCTATCTACTTCCGCAGGAAAAATAGATTTTGTTAAGAAAATTACCGCAATTACTCCTTTTTACGGAAATTTAATTGTATTTCATTCCGATTCATCGAGTATTTTATCGGTTGATTCATCAGGTAGTTTCTCTGTTTCTAATGATTCTCCGGGCGGTTGTGCCGGAGTTAAGGCTTTTGTAATTCACGGCTCTCATCTTTATTTCTATGATGATACCAAGAAATCAATTTTTGTGTTTTCTCAAACTATTACTGCAGATAAACTCCTTAATGATAGTTTTTCCAAGGACATTCAAGAAGAATTTTTTGATATTAATGAGTATCACGGTAATATGATTGTTATGAAATCGGTTATTCTTCCCGACAGAAATGAGTTTTGGTTCATTATGCCTTCTGATAATGAATATTCTTCTATATTGATTTATGACGCTATACATGCACAGTGGGTTAAAAGAAAATCGCAAAAATTATCAAGTGTTGTGGTCTTTAAAAATAATTTATTTTCTTCTTCCGATAATAAATTATTGATTGAATATGATGACGATAAATTTGATGAAGAATTTATTCCGTCTTTTTATAAGTGTACTCCTTTGAATTTAGGGATAGATAATTCCATGAAAATTTTGTATATGCCTCCTAGAGTTACACTTGATATGACTTATCTTAATGATTTCATGGTTAGGTATATTAATAACTATGATACTTTGAAGAAAATCGTTGAAAAGCATATTTATACAAAGGATATTAGAGATTTGTTTTATTGGGACAGTTCAAATTGGGATTCTAAATTTATTTTTAAACCTAAAGAAACAAATTCTATTAAAAGATTGCCCACATCGTGCTTTCAAACTTTAGAAATTAATTTCTTTACTAACAGTTTAAATCAAGGGTTCGCCATTAAAAATATTGAGTTTTCAAGAATAAAAGTAAAACAATTGTAATTTGAAGGTTTACTTCAGAAAGGATTATTATGGGATTATTTAGTAGTTTGTTTGGTGGTTCTTCCAATAAAACCACTACAAGTACAACAAAATATGGGTCTACAAAAACATCTAACCCTTTTGTCATTTCAAAAACAAATAACAAAGGTACTAAAAGTAGTTTTGTTAAAGGGAGTGCTTTTGATAAGGTTAATCAATTCGTTAATTCAAATATAGACAGTGTCTTAAATGATTATTTTTCTCCTTCTCTTGATTCGGTTACTAATCAGGCTCTGTTAAATAATTATATGAAAAATTTGCAATCTAATGCAGCATCTACGCTTGAGAATAATATAATTTCCCCTCTTGCGGACAGAAATATGATTCGTTCCTCTCAAGCAACTAATATGTATAAAAATTTATCTAATAATATGACTTCTAATATTTCAAGTTATATAAACGAATTATTAGCAAATTCTCAACAAAATTCCGCTAATATGTTAAATAATATGTTGAGTTCATATCTTAAAGGGTTTAGTGCTATATCTGCTAATCAGGCTCAGTCGCTAAAAACAAGTTCGGGGAATGCTACAAGAACAAATTCCTCATCTTCAAATAATTCATCAGATATGACAGATTCTGCTATGCAACTGCTTCCTTATTTGTTGATGATGGTGTAGGTGGTTTTATGAAACGAATTATTATTCATTGGACTGCAGGGGTTTATTACCCCAATTGTGTTGATTTAAAACACTATCATTTTTTAGTTGATGCACAAGGTAATATTCATAACGGTTTATTTAAACCCGAGGATAATGAAAATTGTTCCGACGGAATATATGCTCAACACACAGGCGGCGGTAATACAGGTTCTATTGGCGTTGCTATGTGCGGAATGTTCGGGTATTGCTCTCCTGATAGAATTGGCAAGTATCCTTTAACGGCAATACAGTGTGAAAGAACTTTTTGTCTTATTGCTAAACTTGTGAAAAAGTATAATATTGTTCTATCTCCTAATACGGTGCTTACTCATTATGAATTTGGGAAAACTCATCCTAATACATCTTCTTTCGGTAAGATTGATATTGTTTATTTGCCTCCGTATAAACAAGTAATTACAAATAATATCGGTAGTTTTATCAGGAACAAAGTTAAGTGGTATCTTGACAAGGTTTAGTTGCTGTCTTAAGTTATATTAACTATATAAATGATAATATATTAAAATATATTGACGTTTGCGACTCGGATTGTATAATTAGGTTATAAATATAATTTGTAATGTCTTTGGCAAATCTCTTGCGGTTTGCCTTTCTTTTCTCTAAAAAAAAACGACCCCTCGGTCGTTAAATTTGTTCCTAATTTGTCCCTATCCTTTTGTTGGATTCCTAATTTATTGTCCCTGTCCTTTTCTCTACCACAATACTTTATGCGATAAAGTTATTTCCAAATCTGTTTGAACCGTAGAA
>CACXGY010000046.1 GCA_902767275.1 uncultured bacterium
ACCCATAAGATTTATTATGTACACACATACTTTTTACATTTCAAGATAAGATACTACTTATAGTAGGTAGGGTAGACTTTAGTCTACTGATACTTATTTATCGGCAACCCTTCCCTAACCCTTCCCTTGCAAAGGGCAGGGAACATGGCATCCTTCCCTTGACAAGGGAAGGACTGAGGATGGGTTACTGATTAGTGGTGCAAAAATTCTACCCTGCTTGCTACAGGTAATGATTTGACACAACTCCAAGCATATTTTGGTCTTAATCAAGGGTAAATTTTAATTTCATAAATTCTGCGGGATGTATTCTCCTGCAGAATTGGTGTTTTGTTATTCTTTATATATATTAATTTTTTTTACAAAATTGAGTAAATATATATATATATGTTAATATTTTCAAGTTAAGTATTTAATTTTATTGGGTAGAAGTATGAAAATAGATTGGAAGTCCAAGAAAACAAGGACTATTACTGTAATTATGGCTGTCATTATTGTGCCGATACTTTTTAATCAGTTAAAATCATTAACTACAGGCGTTATGATGATGATGGCAATGTCACAACCTCAGGTGGTAGAGGTTGCAAATCCTATGGAAATGGAAATTTATCCTGAGCATGAAACCACAGGCAGGGTAGAAGCAGCATTATCAGTAGATATTATAGCCCGGGTTAGCGGCTGGCTTCAGAAAAAGTATTTCGAAGAAGGCGATAGAGTAAAAAGAGGTCAAAGGCTTTTCCTTATTGAACCTGAAGAATATGTTCTTGCTGCCAGAAGTGCAAGAGCAAGAGTAAATGAAAATACTGCTGTTTATAAAAATTCTCAAATTGATTTGAAACGTGCCGAAGCACTATTAAAAGAAGATTTGGTTAGTAGAGAATATTATGATAATAAATTAACAGACAGAAACAGAAGCAGAGCGGCACTTGACGGGTCTGTTGCTGAATTATCTAAAGCAAGGTTAGATTTGAGTTATACTAATATAACTTCTCCGATGGATGGCAGAATTGGTAAATCTATTGTTTCTGTCGGTAACTTTGTAACTCCTAATTCAGGTGTTATTGCTCAAATATATAGTACAAATCCTATGAGAGTTGTCTTTCCTCTTAAAAGTGGTGATTTTATTGAGTTGAAAAGATATTATATTGAAAATAAAGATGACGGAACAACTGTATCTGTTTTGTTAAAACTTGCGGATGGTTCTATGTATGAATCTGAAGGTAAAATAGAATTTGTTGATAATAAAATTGACGAAGATACCGGAACTGTTACAATGAGAGCCACTTTCGATAATCCAAATGAACTTTTGGTTCCCGGCGACTATGTAAATATTATAGTTAGAGTTAATAAAGCAAGAAAAGTTATGCTAATACCGCAATCTGTGACAAAAACAGATGTCGGAACCGGTTATTATGTCTGGACTGTTAAAAATGGTAAGGCAGTTAAAAAAGATGTCGTGGTTAAAGAAAGTTATAATAACTGCTGGATAGTTGAAAGCGGTCTTAATTATGATGATGTTGTTGTAATGCAAGGTATTCAGAATGTCTATAAAACAGGACAAAAACTAAAAACTAAACCGTTTAAATTTGAATTAGAAAAGAATACTATAAAAAAATGAGGTTTGAATAATGGCGATTAAAAAAGAAGATTTATATTTTTTCATAAAGAAACCTCGTTTTGCAGTTGTAATATCATTATTAATAGTAATATTAGGTTCTATATGTTTATTGGGATTGCAACAAGAAAAATATCCGAATATTACGCCGCCGCAGGTTACAATTTCGGCATCATATCCCGGAGCGAGTGCTTCTGTCATAGAATCGTCTATTGCTTCAATGCTTGAATCTCAACTCAATGGGGTTCAGGATATGTTATACATGTCTTCGACAAGTTATGACAATGCGTATAGTTTGAATATTTATTTTAAAACAGGAACAAATAACGATGTTAATCTTATGAATGTTCAAAATAAACTTCAGCAGGTTCAAGCAATGCTACCGCAAGAAGTTATACAACAAGGCATTACAGCAAAAAATCAGGTTGGTGGGATTGGTGCTGTTATCCTTAACCTTTCATCTGAAAATGAATCGTGGAGTCAGTTAGATTTAACAAATTATGCAAATATTTTTATAAAAGACACAATAAAACGTATCAATGGGGTTGGGGAAGTTAATATTTTTGGGGCTGACGATTACAGCATGAGAATTTGGCTCGATCCTGCTAAACTTGCAAGTTATAAAGTTTCTGTTACAGAAGTTCAAAATGCTATAAGAAATCAGAATGTTCAACTTTCAACAGGTTCGTTGGGTGTTCTTCCGACTGATAAACCTGCCAGTCTGCAATTATCTGTTTTAACAAAAGGAAGATTATCAACCCCTGAAGAATTTGAAAATATTATTATTCGCTCAAATCCGGATAGTTCAAAAATTAGGTTAAAAGATGTCGCAAGAGTAGAATTAGGTGCAAAATCATATTCTTTGTTTGGTTTAGTTGATACAAAACCTGCTGTACTTATTCAAGTAATGCCGCTTCCGGGTGCAAATACAATAGAAATTGTAGATGCTGTTAATAAAGAGATGCAAAAACTTGATAAAACATTGCCGGATTCTTTAAAGATTACTACTATGATGGATAATGCAATTTTTATCACTGAATCAATGGACGAAGTTGAGTTTACAATCCTTTTAACTTCTTTAATCGTAATCTTAGTTATTTTTGCCTTTTTGGGAGATTATTATGCGACGTTAATTCCTTGTATCGCAATTCCCGTATCACTTATAGGAACATTTATCGCTCTTAAAGCACTGGGAATGTCGCTTAACTTATTAACATTATTCGCATTAGTTCTTGCTGTTGCAGTTGTTGTCGATGATGCAATTGTTGTAATTGAAGACGTTAAGCGGCACATGGAAGAAGAAGGTATGAATGCCGTCGATGCAACTCAAAAAACAATAAAAGATGTTGGCGGATCTCTTATTGCAATGGCTGCGGTTCTTGTTGCGGTATTCGTTCCGATGTGTTTTATGACAGGTTTGTCAGGTACTATGTATAAACAATTTGCAGTATGTATTGCAGCGTCAATTTCTTTCTCTGCAGTATGTGCGTTGACGCTTTCTCCTGCTTTGTGTTCTATATTGTTGAAAGAGAAAAAGAAAAAAATAAATTTACCGGAAACTGTTAAAGAAATTCTTGATGATGTTAATACTTATATTACTAAATTCTTAAAGATTTTTAACGAAAAATTTGATTTATTAACTAAATTTTATTTGGAATACGTCAAAAAATTTGTATTTGATAAAAAATTGACTCTTATTACGTATGTTTCAATAATTGTATTAATGTTGGGTTTATTTAAAATAATTCCTACAGGTTTTATACCTGATGAAGATCAGGGAACATTAATAACTGCGATAACATTACCTGATGGTGCATCTTTAAACAGAACCGAAGATGTCGTTGTCAAGTTTACTAAGATGATTGAAGATATCGAGGGTGTTGATAAAGACAGAATAATCGCTTTTGGCGGTATGGGACCTTCTAATCAGGCGACAGTTGTTATTCAATTGAAAGAATGGGGCGAAAGAAAGGTTAATCCGATTAGTTGGGTGTTCAGACTCGTTACGGGCAGATCAACTAATATGTCGCATAATGCGATAATGAATGAGATAAATATGCGTTCTGCAGAGATAACGGAAGCATCTATTTTTACTTTCTCTCCTCCTGCAATTGACGGTTTGGGTATGATGGGCGGTTTTGAGTATCAATTATTATCAACCGGCAATGATACTGTACAAGATTTATCAAGATTTGCAAATACTTTTATTGAAAAAGCAAATGAAGATAGTTGTTTGTCTAGTGTTTATACACAATTTCAAGCAAACGTTCCTCAATATATTTTGAATATTGATTATGATAAAGTTTTGGCTCAAAGTATAGATATTTCAGAATTACACAATACTTTGGCATCAACCTTGTCCTATTCTTATGTAAATGATTTTAATAAATTAGGCAGAGTATTCAGAGTATTTATGCAGGCTGAAGGAGATTACAGAAATAAGATAGAAGATTTAGAGAAAATAAGAGTTATAAATACAAAAGGGCACATGGTTCCGATTATGACTGTAATTAAGCCTGAACAGGTTACAGGTGCTGTATCAATAACAAGATTTAATCAGTTCCGTTCTGTTCAGATACAAGGTATGCAAGCAAGCGGTAAATCATCAGGGGATGCCATGAAAGCGATGGAAAGGCTCTCTGATAAATACTTGACTCGTGATTATACTTATCAGTGGTCAGGTACATCCTTGCAGGAAAAAGAATCTTCAGGACAAACAGGTCTTGTAATAGGACTTGCACTGTTGTTTGTTTATTTATTCCTTGTTGCACTTTATGAGAGTTGGATGATTCCTGTAGCAGTATTATTAATATCTCCTGTTGCGGTTGTCGGTGCATTGATATTCCAATTGATGATGGGACAATCTTTAGATTTATACTCACAGGTCGGGTTAATTACATTGATTGGTTTGGCTGCAAAACAGGCAATTTTGATTGTAGAGTTTGCTAAGGTTGAACACGAAGAACATAATTTGAATATTGAAGATGCAGCAGTTAAAGCGGCAGATTTAAGGTTCAGGGCAATTATGATGACGGAAGCCGCATTTATTTTAGGTATTTTACCGTTGCTATTTGCTTCCGGTGCGGGTGCTAACAGCCGTATTTCTGTCGGTTGTACCGTAATTGGCGGTATGGTCACTGCCGCTACTATCGGGGCGGTTATGACTCCTGCCTTTTACGTAATTATTCAGGATTTAGTTGATAAATATTTTAACAATAAGAGAGAAGATGATGAGATTTAATAAAATAAAAATTTTAGTTGGTTTGATAGTTGCTTCTGTTGTTTTAATTACTTCAAACATTGTTTATGCTGTTGATGAAGTTGATAAAAACAATAATGTAAAACAAGAACGACATATTATAAAATTAAATAAAGATAAGAAAAATAATAAACAAAAAATTGATACAGAAGCACAAAATGAGTATACAAATAATGTTCACAGCGTATTTTCTCTTGCAGATTGTATCGGTGTTGCAATAAAATATAATCCGACAATAAGAGCATATTTGTGCGATGAAGATGTTTATAAATCAAAAATAGGTCAGGCTTGGGCAAACTTTTTCCCTACAATAAGTGCAAGTATTGATGTCCAAAGATCAGGACAAAAGTATTCTAAAGATTTAATACCGGGGTATCGGGGTGAATATACAACAAATGGATATTTACCAAATATTTCCGGTGAAATGATGTTATTTGATTTTGGGAAAACAAAAGCAACTGCTGATATGGTTAAAAGATTGTATGAAGCAAGACAGGCTGATACCAAAGAAACTATAAATACTGTTATTTATGATATAAAAACAACGTATTTTAATGTATTATTTGCACAAGCACAAGTTCATGTGTATGAAGACACAGTTAAAGATTATGAACTTCAACTTGCACAGGCTTGGGGCTTCTATAACATAGGAAAGAAAGCAAAAATTGATGTTGTTACTGCTGAATATAATTTAGGAAAAGCACAATTGAATCTTGTAAAAGCAAAGAGTGTTTTAGAAATTGCACTTGTACAATTATCTAAAATAATGGGTATTCCTGAATATACAAATTACGAATTATCTGATCAATTGTTATTAAATGATTATAAAAATGCTGTTGAAACTGATATAAATACTGCATTTGAAGTTCGTCCGGAATTGATTTCTGCCAGAAAGAATGTAGATGCTGCAAAAATGAATTTGCGTGCAAGACGTCGTGATTTTACACCGGATATAGGTGTTTTTGCCGGTTTTGGGAATAACATCGGAAATAAATATAATCTACGTTCTTCACAAGTCGGGGTTGGACTTAACTATAACAACCTTAATTTAATGAGAATTAAGAAAGAAATTGATGAAGCAAAAGCATCTCTAAGTAAGAGTGAAGCAGAATATGAAGATATTAAACACACTGTTTATCTAAATGTAAAGAAAAATTATATTGATTTGCAAACTGCAAAACAAGAGATTTTAATCGCAAAACTTGCTCTTGATCAAGCAAAAGAACAATATAGACAAGTTACGGGAAGATATAAAGCAGGTGTTGGTGATGCAATAGAACTAAAAGACGGTGAAAATACTTATCTCAACGCACGATTGGATTTCTATAACGCAATGTTAAATTATAATGTCGCAGCAGCAAGCCTTGAAAGAGAAATTGGTATACCTATCAAGTTTTCTGATGAATTGATACTTGATATTTCAAAGGAAAGATAAGAAGTTTTTAATGCGAGGTGTAAGCCGAGCAGAGCCACGAACACACAAAGTGTGTGAGAGATGAAACACGACTCGACGTAAGTGTTGACTTTCGACGGGAGTGTGAGTGGTGGCGTTTAATGCGAGGCGCAATAGTCTGGCAAGCGAGGCACCCTTGAGACGAGCGCAAGGAGCAAAGCAAAAAAGACACCTCTTTCGAGATGTCTTTAAAAATGCTCCAGGGCAGACAAGCCGAGCAAAGGAATGAGCAACATCGTTGCGAAATGTGAGCAAGAATAAATCAGAACCACGCTTCTGATTTTGATTGCGAACGGTTCCGTTTATAGCGAGGTGTAATAGTCTGGCAATCAAGAGGATATGAAATATTGTAATTTAACACCCAGTATGAGATTAAATTAACTATGAGATTGAGATGTAATCAGGTATACTCATTTACAATGTTATTCAAACATTCTTTTGTAATTTACCAAAGCATATCTATCAGTCATTCCTGCTATGTAATTTGCTATTACTCGTTTCGGTGTTATTCTATAACCACTATCAGCCCTTTGGTAAGTTACTTCACTATTTTTTGCTTTCTGATATAAATCTCTAGTTCTATAAGGTAACTGGTTAGGATTTTCTGCAAAAGTGTCAAATAATCTACCAGCAATTAACTTCGCTTTTGTATCCATTTGATATGCGAGTGGTGATTGATAAATGTATTTGCCCACAAATTCCTTTTTAAAATTTTTAAAATGCTGTTCAAAGTCATTAAAAGAGGCTACGGGTTTACTTGAATTTTGAATATCATCTAGTGATAAAATTTTTTGTTCTTCTATTTGTTTTTGAGTTCCCATAATCAAGTCTTTTATCATTGCTTTAAGAATTATATTTGAATTGTAATCATCCCATAAATCTTCAATTTTTGAAAAAGAAGTACCATTTATTTTACATGATAAATCTGTGTAGAAATTCAATGCATCTAAGAAAGCATTAAACATTTTTCTATCATTTAATTTCATATCCTGTAATATGTTTTTATTTTTTATTGCATCTTCTAAATCATGGTATAAATACGCAATAGTATCTATTTTATTGACAAGTTCTGCTTCAAGA
>CACXGY010000047.1 GCA_902767275.1 uncultured bacterium
GGAAATATTCGTCATTTAATAAATTTGTACAAAATGGATATTATGAACAAGATTGGTGTAATTTTGAAGATAAGTACAATATAAATGGATTAGATTATGAATAGTGGGAAATAATAGTTTTTGTTGGGTTTCACCCAACCTACGTACTGTATAGAGGGCAGTCGTTAGAAGAAAAACGAAATCTTATGAATTTAGTGATGTCGAACCCTGTTTTTGACGGTTCAAACATAGATTTTCAGGTACATTCCGCCTTCCGCTATGCCCTCAAGTCCTATAAACTGGAGATGGTGGGACTCGAACCCACGTCCAAAATGGATTAAAGCAAACATCTACGGGCGTAGCATCCTATTATCTCGGATAAATTTGGGAAGATACACAACCAACATTTATCCAAAGTCTATTTTGCGGATAGACAAACCTTCGGCGGTTAACTTGGGATTAATACCGCTATCTTAACCTTGTCCTTGCATAATGGCCCATAAGTATCGGCAAGGTGGACAACTTATGGGTAGCATACTGCGATATTAGGCAGCAAGAGCTTCTGGTGCTCTACGTGCAGCAAATGCTGCAGTTGCATCTACAACGTTGTTTTCAGCGTTTAATTTGATTTGCTCGTTGATAACCGAGAACAGCGCTCGGACTCGCAGTCTGATTTAATCAATCACCCTGTCAAATCCAAAACATCCCCATTTATTATATTTTCATTGTACTACTATTCTAAGTATAAACTATTCTGTTACCTTTTTCAATATATTATTGAATATATACTTAATTTATGTTAAAACATTTTCATAATATTCAAAAGGGGAGTTTGATGTTTAATATTCTATCATTTATCTATGATATATTAGCAACTGTTTGCTTTATTATATTTTACCCTTTTGTTGCAATTTCAAGACTGCACACAGGGAAAGATAAAAACACAAGGCTTACTAAACTCGGATTGTTTGATAATCCTGATTTCAATGATAATGTAATAATGTTTCACGCTGTTTCTGTCGGAGAAGTACTTTCTCTTGAAAAACTTCTAAAAAAAACTAAAGAATCTTATTCTAACTATAAAATAGTTCTTACAACAGGAACTAAAACCGGTCAAGAACTTGCACACAAAAAATACTCAAACATTGTTGACTTCATTACATATCTGCCATTTGATTTTCCGTTTGCAGTAAACAATTTTCTTAACAGAATTAATCCATCAATTGTTCTTATAGCAGAAACCGAACTTTGGCCGGATTTTGCTATCCATTGCAAAAAAAGAAAGATTCCACTGATTATTATAAACGGAAGAATTTCTGATTCTTCTTATAAATCATACAAACTTCTTAAACCGTTTTTTAAACCTATTCTTAATCTATATACTAAAATTTACACTCAAAGTGAACTTGATAAAGAACGATTTATAAATATTGGTAACGCTCCTGAAAATACCGAAGTAATGAAAAATTTGAAATTTGATGTTGATAAGACTCCTGCTGATATAGACTTAAAATCAGGTTCTAACAGAACTTTAATTGCAGGCAGTACTCACTCAGGAGAAAACGAAATAGTAATAAAAACATATTCAAAACTAAAACAAAAACACCCTGACCTAAAACTAATTATTGCTCCAAGACACATGGAACGTCTGCCTGAAATAAACAAAATTTTATCAGAATACAATTTTAACGTCGGATATCGTTCAAAAAATGATGACTTTTTATCAAACGACATTGTAATACTTGATACACTTGGAGAACTGAAAAAATGTTATGCAATATGCGATATAGCGTTTATAGGAGGAAGTTTTAATAAAACAGGCGGGCACAACCCTCTTGAAGCAACGATATATAATGTTCCTACAATATCAGGTCCTTCAATTAAAAACTTTCGTGACATATACGGAATACTGACAAGAGCAGGGGCATCTACTGTTGTGAAAAATGAAACTGAATTCTTTATAAAAACAGATAAACTGCTCTCAGATAAGAATCTTCTTGAAAAAGAAATAAACAACTGTAAAACTGTTTTTGATGACCAAAAAGGTGCATTAGATTTTGTAATAAACAAAATTAATGAACTGTTAAATCATACTTAATAATAATTAAAATTGCTTTACAAGTGCAATCATTTGTTTTAAAATAAAGTGGTTATTTAGTGAATTATAGTTTAAATAAGGGATAGAGATGACTAATCTGAAATATAAAAGAGTGCTTTTAAAAGTTAGCGGAGAAGCACTTATGGGTGAACAGGAGTTTGGTATAGATTACAAACCTGTTGAAATGATGGCACATGAAATTGATACAATTTTAAAATTAGGGGTTCAAGTCGCAGTTGTTGTAGGCGGCGGTAATATATTCAGAGGAATGAAGAATAGTGCAAAACTCGGAATGGACAGAGCCTCCGGAGATTATGTCGGAATGCTTGCAACAGTCATGAATGCTGTTGCTCTGCAAAGTGCCTTAAAAAAAGCAAATATTGATTGCAGAATACAATCTGCAATTACAATGAAACAAATCGCTGAACCATATATCAGACACAGAGCAATAAGACACCTTGAAAAAGGCAGAGTTGTAATATTTGCAGCAGGAACGGGTAATCCGTTCTTTACAACAGATACTGCCGCTGCACTCAGAGCATCTGAAATTGATGCGGAAGCAATGCTTATGGCTAAAAACGGTGTTGACGGTGTTTATAATGATGATCCGAAAACTAATCCTAATGCTAAAAAATTAGATAATATTAAATACTCTGATATTGTATTTAACGGTCTAAAAGTTATGGATACATCAGCGTGTACTTTATGCGAACAAAATAATATTCCGATTGTCGTTTTTGATTTTAATGCAAAAGGTAGCCTTAAAAAAATTATTGAAGGCGAAAAAATAGGAACATACGTTAGTAAATAGATTAAATATAAAAGAAAGAGGTTAAAATGTCAGAAACAGTTGAAGCACTCCTAAAAACAGGTGAAGAAAAAATGGATAAAGCAATCGCTCAATTAAAAAGAGAGTTTGCTACAGTAAGAACAGGTCGTGCAAATCCTGCTATTTTAGATAAGGTTCAAGTTGATTACTACGGAACACCTACACCGCTTAGACAAATGTCTCAAGTAACTGTTCAAGACGGTACAACCCTTGTAATAACACCTTATGATAAATCAATTTTAAAAGAAATTGAAAAAGCAATCATTAAAGCAGAATTAGGAATTGCTCCAAACAGTGACGGCATTTGTCTCAGACTTCAATTCCCGCCTTTAACAGAAGACAGAAGAAAAGAAATTGCAAAAGACGTTAAAAAAATGGGTGAAGAAGCAAAAGTTGCAGTTAGAAACGTTAGACGTGATATGTCTGACGGATTAAAAAAAGCAGAAAAAGCAGATAATATTCCGGAAGACATGGTTAAAGATTATCAAGATAAAATCCAAAAGATTACGGATAAATATACAAAAACTATTGATGATAGCGTTTCTGAAAAAGAAAAAGAGGTTATGACTGTATAATGGCATCTGATAACAAAAGTATAACAAGGTTAATAACAGGTTCAATTCTTGGTTTCACAGTTTTATTTTGTTTACTGTGGGGCGGTTTACCATTGTTTTTTATCACTCTGCTTTTTGTTATATTTGCAACTAAAGAGTATGTTGTCATTCTTAAACATAAAGGATTTTATCCGAGTTTAAAAGTTATACTTGTCGCAGATGCCTTTTTTGCACTGCTCGCATATCTTAACAGATTCAACTTACTCTCTTTTGCAGTTACCTTATGTTCAATATCCGCTTTTATATGGGTTCTGTTTAAAGGCAGACAACCATATATTGCGAATGTTGCAACCACAATTTTAGGATTCATATATGGAGGATTGTTCCCTCTATATCTTATATTTTTGAGAGATATAGGCTCAACCCCCACTTATGATTACCTCATAAAATCAACAGGAGATTGTATTGGAAAAGGTTTTGTTCTTTTAATATTTTTCTCGGTACTTATTACGGATACAGGATGTTATTATTTTGGAACAAAACTTGGGAAACATAAACTGGCACCTGTTATAAGTCCGAATAAAACCATTGAAGGTTCAATTGGTGGTACGCTTTGTGCAATTGCTATGAGTTTATTTATTGGGCATCTTATAGAGTTACCTATTTATCATTGCATTATTGCAGGGATATTGGTCGCTTTATTTGCACAAATTGGAGATTTGTGTGAATCACTTATTAAACGTGATGCAGGAGTTAAAGATTCTGGGAATATTCTTCCCGGACACGGAGGGTTTTTAGACAGAACAGACAGTTATGTCTTTACACTTCCTGTTTTATACTACTATTTCCAATACGTTGTTAATAATGCTGAAACAATCCACGCTATAAAAACTTTTTTTGAAGGATTAATGTAATGAGTTTTAACATTCTTGATGTTGTTTGTGAAAAAGAAGATGTTTTAAAAATGGCATTTACTCATCCTTCATACACAAAAGAACACTCTTTACCTGTATCCGACAGTTATGAACGACTTGAGTTTCTTGGAGATGCTGTATTAAAACTTATTACATCATATTTGCTTTACGAAAAATATCCGAAATATCAGGAAGGAGAATTATCAAAAATGCGGTCTATTCTTGTTTCGGATGCTGTTCTGGCACAAATAGCAAAAGATATTGGTATTGATAAACGATTAATCCTTGGCTCAGGAGAAGAACACACAGGCGGAAGAAATAGAGAATCTAATCTCGCTTGTTCTATGGAAGCGGTTTTGGGGGCTTATTTTTTAAGTGATAAAATGAGTGATGTTGAAAATTTTCTCAAAGAAAGACTTCTGCCGAAATCTGATGATATTGATCATCATTTTGTAAAATATAATGCAAAGGCGGTTTTGCAAGAATATACACAAAAAGAAAATTGCACGACACCTGAATACATTACACAAGATATTAAAGGTCCTAATCATAATCCGACCTTTTATGTTGATGTATTTTTCAACGGAGAATTACTTGCATCAGGTACAGGAAAAACAAAAAAAGAAGCACAACAAAACAGTGCCTATAATGCTTGTATAAAACTTGGGATTATAGAGGAGTAAAAATGTCAGAAATTAAAATATCACCATCTATATTATCAGCAGATTTTGCAAATCTCGAACGAGATATAAAACTTGTTGAAAATAACGGTGCTGATTGGCTTCATATTGATGTTATGGACGGACATTTTGTCCCAAACATAACAATTGGTATTCCTGTTGTTAAATCCATTAATGACATTACGGACATGACTCTTGATGTCCATTTGATGATAGATAATCCTGAAAAATATATTAAACAATTTGCTGATGTCGGTGCTGATATTATAACCGTTCATTACGAAGCAACACAAAATAAAACAGATGAAATTTTAAATAAAATCAAATCTTTTGGTATAATGGCAGGTTTATCAATAAAACCTAAAACAAAACCTGATGCAATAACGCAATATATTCCTATTGCGGACTTAATACTTGTAATGACAGTTGAGCCGGGGTTTGGAGGTCAGAAGTTTATACAAGAATGCGGAGATAAACTTCCTTTCATAAAAAATTTACAAAATAACTCACAATATTTACAAGTTGACGGAGGCATAAATAAAGATACCGGGAAATATTGTACAGATAGAGGGGCTAATTCTCTCGTTGCAGGGAATTATATTTTCCATAGCGGTAATATAAAAGAGAGTATAAAATCTCTTAAATAATATTACAAATTAGCAAAATAGAAATAAATTTGATATATTAAAAAAATGGACACTTTTACATTCAAAGGAACAGTAACATATTCTGTATACAGACAACTGCTAAAACACTTTGTCAGTCTTGTTTCGACAATAGGCGACACAGTAACATACGGTGCAGAGGTAATAAAACACCTGCTTAAATGCAGTGTTGACAGAAAAGTGCTAATAGAACAGTGTGCCAGATTCGGAGTAAGTTCACTCCCAATCACATTATCAATAGTAGGCATGTCAACTGTGATTGTTGCAATGCAAGTTGCAGGAGAAATGGTAAAACAAGGAGCCGGAAATTTTGTCGGATTACTTGTTACAATGCTTGTTGTAAGAGAAGAAGCGATAATCATGTCAGGATTTGCTATAATATCAATGATTGGCTCATCACTTGCATCAGAAGTTGCAACTATGAGAGTAACAGAACAAATTGATGCAATAACAGTATTAAAAGTAAATCCTATAGAATACCTTTTTGTTCCGAGAGTATTATCAGGAATATTAATGATGCCATTAGTATTAATAGTCGCATCATTATTTGGAATTATAGGCGGAGGTGTTGCGGCACATCTTGCATCAGGTTTATCATATAAAGCATATTTTGATTCCGTTTGGAACGGACTTTATATGAAAGACATGAATGTTGCACTATTGAAAGCGGTTGTTTTTGGATTTACAATAGCATTAGTAAGTTGTACATGCGGATATAATGCAACAGGCGGGGCAAAAGGAGTTGGAGAAGCAACTACCAAGGCTGTCGTCTGGTCATTTGTTGCAATTGTTATTTGGGATTTGGTTTTCTCAATAATATTTTTCTTTTAAAATAAGAAAGAGGACTATGGGTATAGAAGTTAAAAACTTAATAAAATCTTTCGGGAAAAACACTGTAATTGACGATTTATCATTTAAAGTCAATAATGGTGAGATATTGGCTATTGTCGGGTTCAGCGGATCAGGGAAAAGTACGGTTTTAAAACTTATAAGCGGATTAATCCAAAAAGATTCCGGAGAAATAATTACCACCGGTGATATTGCAATGGTTTTTCAATATTCTGCTCTAATTGATTCTTTAAACGTATATGAAAATATTTCATTTGCACTACACGAAAGAAAAGATTTAAGGAAGAAATATACCGAATCGGAGATAAAGAAAATTGTCAGAGAAAAACTTGGGCTGGTAGGTTTAACGGGGATTGAATTAAAATATCCGTCAGAATTATCCGGAGGTATGCAAAAACGTGTTAGTTTTGCACGAGCAATAGTCACAGAACCGCAAATTATACTTTATGATGAACCTACTGCGGGATTAGATCCAATGTCATCTACTCTCATAGAAGACTATATCGTAAGATTAAAACAAGAAACTAATGCAGCCTCAATTGTCGTCACACACCAAATGTCGACAATCTCAAGAACTGCGGATAAAGTTCTTATGTTATATGGCGGGAAATGTGTTTTTTACGGCACTCCTGATGAACTTTGCAGACAAGAAACACCTTATACAAAACAATTCGTTTCTGCAAGTTTAGAAGGTCCTATGAAAATGTTAAAAGGATAGATAATAATTATAGTAAAATAAAAATATAAAAAGAGGATATAAAAATGAAATTTTCATCATCATTTAAAGTAGGAATATTAGCACTCGCAGCACTAATGATATTTTTCTGTACGGTATTGTGGGTAAAAGGCAGAGCATTATCATCTGCAGACAGAATAGAAGTTCATTTTAAAGATGTTAACGGTATACGTCCCGGCTCGGCAGTCCAAATGATGGGATTAAGAGTCGGTCAAGTAGAAGAAGTTGTGCCTGTTGTCGATGGGGAAACCAGTTATGTAAAACTTAAATTTGTTATAACAAATCCTAATGTAACAATTCCAAGGGCATCAATGTTGTCTATTCAACAATCCGGTTTGATTGGAGAACAGTTTCTGGAAATTACACCTCCAAAATTGAAACCTGTTTATTTACCAGCGAATAAAGAAATTTTACAAAAAGGAACTATTGTTCAGATTAAGTTAGATGACAAGTATTATGATGTAGGTTTTGTCAAAAAATCACAGATTTTAAGTAAGGTTGTAGTACCAAAAAATATGCAAGAATATATTAGTACACAATATGCCTATAGATATGATTATATTATTGATTTACCGGGGTTAATTTTACCTGAATTCATGGTTGGCGAAGTTATATATGATAAAGGGGTTCGTAAATTAAGAATACATCCGCTGGATAATGCTGCTATTCCTTATCCGAATCAAACATCTCCATTTACAATTGTTGAACCAATGCGTATAGCAGACTTTTTAGATTTACAATATCAAGCGGCTGAATCATTAACAGAAACAAATAAAAAACTGAATGAAATTCTCGATGAACAAACCGTAACAGAGTTAAAACAATCTGTTTTAAATATAAAGATACTAACGGCACAAGCAACAACGACTCTTGGTAAAGCCGAATTACTTATCGACGAATCCAGAAAAGACTTGAATGCCGTTATGACAATGATGAACGATGTATCTAAAAACTTTAATGATTTAGCAAAAAGCGTTAACAATATCATAAGTGACCCTAAGTTCAAACCTACAATGTTTGAAACTGCAAAATCTATAAACGGACTTGCTAAGGAACTCACTCCTATTATTGGGGCGGTTGATGCTCAAAAATTTGCATCTGATTTAGGTGTAACAATGAATAATGTTGCCGAAATAAGTAATTCCGTAAACAGAATGTCGAAAGATGATAAACTTAAGAATAATCTTATGTTGACAATTGACAACCTTAATAAGACACTTTGTAATATTTCTGCAACACTTGAAGTTGTAAATAACACAAAAGATAAGGCAAATGTAAAACAAGTTATGGAAGATACAGCCGCTACCGTACATAACTTAAAGACATTCTCTGAAAAATTGAATAAGCGATTCTTATTATTCAGATTATTATTCTAAACAAAAAAAATAATTTTATTTATTACAAAGGGCAGGATTTACAACTTTTTCAAATTACCTGCCCTTTGTATAATAAATAATTCTTTGAAATTACTGCAATTTTATCACAGCATTATGACGTTTAACAGTTCCATTTTCTTTTCTATATGAGTAAAATAATTCATTGTTACAAGAAGTACAAAACAGACAAATATCAATATTTTCTTTAGGAACACCAAACTCAATAAGTTGTCTTGAATTTATCAACTTTAAATCAACATAAACTCCGTCGGATTTTTCTATTACAACCCCGCCGGAATCTTTTAACGTTGACTTAACTCCGTCAACAACCTCTTGTCCAACTTTATAGCAACATGCTCCAATAGATGCACCAATCACTGCGTAGATATCTGATTTTTTTGAACGAGTATAATTTAATATTTTTTCTGCTCCTTTAACCGCAATCTTACCAACAGTACCTCTCCAACCGGCATGCACTATTCCTGCAACGTTTGCTCTTTTATCATATAAAATAACAGGTGTACAATCTGCAAAACGCATATATACTCCTTGTTCTTTATTAGTCAATATTACTCCGTCTGTTTCCGGATAATCAGTTTTTCCAATCTGTGAGAATTCAATATTAACAGAATGTGTCTGTGTAGGATGAATAAAATTTTCTTTATTTAAACCTAAATACTTTCGTACTCGTTCAAAATTATCATCCACATTTATTGAACGTGTAGTGAAAAAATGTTCCAGTTCCGGTATTTTATCCGAATAAAAAACTTTTTCCCCGTCTATATACTTCTCTCTTATCATATTTTTAGTATACATTCTAAACTTTTATTTTGTATATCCATTACAAAAAGTTTACACTAACCTATGTTTGAATTAAAATAAGTTTAAAGAATACAGGGATAGAAAGGATATACTAAATGAAAGTTTCTCTAAATTGGTTAAATGAATTAATAGACTTATCAGATATAAAAGTTGAACAAATTGCACACGAACTGACAGTAAGCGGACTGGAAGTTGAAGAAATCGAAGAAGTAAAAGCACAGTTTTCAAACATAATAACCGCCAGAATAGAGAAAATAGACAATCATCCAAATGCAGATAAACTCCATTTGGTCACAATAAATAACGGCAGCGGAACAAAAACAGTCGTCTGCGGTGCTCAAAATATTGAAGTCGGTCAAATTATTCCATACGCATCAGTAGGAAGTAATGTCCTTGACAGACACACAGGAGAACAATTTACACTTACCCCTGCTAAGATAAGAGGGGTTGAATCAGAAGGTATGTTATGTTCTGCTGATGAACTCGGAGTGGCTGACAGAAACTATCAAGAAGAAGACGGAATCCTTATTCTTAACAGACTTTTCCCTAATATTCAAATAGGAGTTAATGTAGAAGAAGTTCTCGGGTTTGAAAAAGATATAGTTCTTAATGTCGCTCCGACAGCAAATAGAGGTGATGAATTTTCGGTAGTAGGTGTTGCAAGAGAACTTTCTGCTATACTCAACAGACCGCTTAAATTTTCATACCTTGAACCCACTAAAGATTTCTCTACAAACGAGTTTAAAGTTGAAATAAAAGATTCTGATGTCTGCAAATATTATTCAATTGGATTGCTAAAAGATATTGAAATTAAGCCTTCTCCGGATTGGATGCAAAAAAGATTAATCGCATCAGGAATCAGAGCGATAAATAACGTTGTAGATATCACAAACTATGTGCTGTTAGAATACGGTACACCTTTACACGCATTTGATTTCGATAAAATCGGTAACTATCTGTGCGTAAGACGTGCTGAAAACGGAGAAAAAATAACAACCTTAGACGAAGTTGAACGCACTTGTACAACAGATACAGTTCTTATTTCAACAGAAACAGAAGGGGTCTGTGTAGGCGGTGTATTCGGAGGGGCAAACTCTGAAGTTGATAACAACACAAAAAATATTGCTTTAGAAGCCGCATTCTTCCCGTCTCCGACAACAAGAAAAAGTGCAAGAAGCATTGGATATCGTTCAGAAGCAAGTTCACGTTTTGAACACGGAGTAGATATAGATGCCGTAAAACCAGGACTTATGAGGGCTATGCAACTTATGGCAGAATATGCAAATGCAAAAATTACAGGAATTGTTGAAACAGGTTCAAACAAAATTGAAACCCCTGAAATAACTTTACGATACAATCAGGTTTCAAAACTTCTGGGATGCACTATCGAACCTGAAAGATGCACTACAATACTTGAACGTTTAGGATTTGAATATTTAGGCGGTAATGAAATAGCAGCAAAATATAGTGTTCCTTCCTTCCGAGCACAAGATGTGACAAGAGAAGTTGATTTAATAGAAGAAATAGCAAGAATTAATGGGTTTGACAAAATAGCCCCAACACTCCCTAGTAAATCTTCTACACCTGTTATCACTCTTGAAGAAAGAACAAAACAAAAAGTTCATAATATTATGAGATCTTGTGGGTTAAATGAACTTGTAACTACTTCTCTTATAGGTAAACCTCTGCTTAAACAATTCGATATGACTTATGACGAAGAAAATGTTATTGAAGTGGAACATCCTCAAAGTGAAGAATTCACTATGTTAAGACAAACAATGGCTGCTAATATGCTTAATGTCTTAAAGTACAATTATGACAACGGACAAAAAATATTCTGGGGTTACGAAATAGGAAAAACGTATCTTAAAAACGGTCAGGCTGATGTCAAAAATGCCGGAGTAAAAGAAACACAAGTTCTTGCAGGTATTATATCCGGCGAAATCGAAAACTCTAAATGGGAATCTTCTCAAAAAACTGATTTTTACACTGTTAAAGGAATTATGGATAAGTTACTCGACGAGTTGGGAATAAGCAAACGTATAAAATTTATTTCTCTGTCAGAATCTCCTCTCAAAGATTCTCATAGAGCATTACATCCGTACAGAACTGCGGTTATGCTTCTTCTCGGCAAACAGCCTGAAGTAATCGGATACTACGGTCAAGTTAATCCTGAATTGAGAGATAAACTAAAACTTAAACAAGAATCTTTCTTGTTTAAACTGGATTTAGATTTGGCTATTTCCGCTATAAATGAAAAAACTGTCAGATATAAAAAACTTCCTCAATTTCCTGAGGTTCAAAGAGATTTGGCAATCATTATAAATAATGATGTAACTTTTGCAGAAATTGAAAAAGTTATACAAAAAGGAGTCCAAAACAATTTGTTTAACGGATGCGATATATTTGATGTATATCAAGGAGAACACGTTCAAGAAGGATTCAAAAGTGTGGCTTTCAGAATAAGAATGCAAGATGCAAATACTACTCTTACGGATGAAACAGTGGAAGCCCAAATGGCTAACGTTCGTTCTGTTCTCAAAAAATCTTTTAGTGATGTTTCATTCAGAGAATAACGAGGTTATATGTTGAAAACTTATATTTTTAAAAAATGTTTCATTACAATATTTGCACTGTTTTTTTCAACTGCTGTTTGTTTTGCGAATATTTTTCCTGTTAACGTCAATGATATTCCACAAAAGACAATGGGGGTATATCAAACTGACGAAATTATAACAGTATATGAAAAACCTGATAATACTTCAACAATTGTATATAACAGAACTGTTGATTATGCTGCTCTCGTCGGAGTAAAACGAGATAGTTTCTTTGCAGTTCTAATTCCTAAAAAAAACTTGGGATACGCATACGCTACTAACATTTCTGATGATGAAGAATGGATAGAAATCATTTATAATAAAGATAAAAATTTAAAAGGCTGGGTTAGAAAAAATGATGATTTTCAATTCTTGCCATGGGGAAATTTTTACAACTTATACGGAAGAAAATACGGACTTATAAAACTTAAAAACCAACAAATAGAACTAAACGGAATATTTTCTCAACCTGACGAATCAGGACAAGTTTTAGGAACTTTATCCCGACCAAAATTTATTCATTTAACTTCTCTTGAAGGGAATTGGATGTTAATTTCCGTACTTGATTTATCAGGGCAAACAACAACAGGATACCTTCAATGGAGAACAAATGACGGAAAATTCCTTCTTTTTCCTGATATAAAATAAACCACTTTATTTACTATTGTTAACATATAAAATAAAATATCTTGACAAATTCAAAAAAAAGTCTAAAATAAAAAACAGTAGAAAATAATTGTAAGATGAACACTTATTGATGGACAACTAGACAAAAGAAGGGGTAATTATGAAGGTATCAAACATTAACTCTGTACCTATTTATGGTGCAAACATTTCTGTTGACAAAAAACAAAACAATATCAAACAACAAAATGTTATGAGTAATGTCGTCATGTGTCATAACAATCCTCTGGTTGATAAAAATTACGGTATACTTCAAACTAAGAAAATGAATGTTTCCTTCAAAGGAGGGCTTCCTGCTCTTCCTACAAAAACACTAAGCGGAAAAATAAACAATTTGTTTAATATTGTAAAAACAAACGATATTATTGTTACCGCTCCAAATTATAATCACGCTATTGAATCTCTCAAAAATAACGTTGGAAATATTAAAACTGTGATAAAAAGAGTTTTCTTTGTTGAAGATAAATCTTTAGACCGAGCAATCGGATTTAGAAAAAATCTCGGGGACAGAGAAGCAATAAATCTAAGTGACAAACCGCTTATGATAAAAGATTCAAAAAATGAACTTGGTTTTTTGAGAAAAGGAGAGAGTGGTTATCTGCTGGACGGGGATACAATAAATCCCAGAAAAACAGAAATAAATATCAAAAATGATGAAACTACTTATTTACCAATAAAAGATTCTTTTGATATGTTTCTTGATTTTGATAAAGAAGTTGAAGATAAAATTAAACAAATAAATGAAAACTCTCTTTCTCTTGTTAAGACAGGAGAAAAAGAAACCAAAAAAGAACATAAAATAACGTTTGCAGATGTCGGCGGAATGGATAGTACAATTAAAGAATTAAAGAAAACAATTCTCTATCCTATTAAACATCCTGAAATAAAAAACGGGAAGAATATGAGGCAATCAGTACTTCTGTACGGACCTCCGGGCACGGGTAAGTCATTTGTCGCAGAAGCATGTGCAAATGAATCCGGAGCATGGTTCAAAAAAATCAATGCCTCTGAACTAGATTCAAAATGGGTTGGAGAATCAGAAAAGAACTGGCGTGATTTATTTACAGAAGCAAGAAAAAACCAACCTTCCGTAATATTTATTGATGAAATAGATGCAATCGCTAAAAAACGTGGCGGTAGTGATGTATATGGAGATAAGACCTTAAATACAATCTTAGGATTAATGAGTGATTCGGAAAAACGTGGAGATCAAATTTATATGATTGCCGCAACTAATAAAAAAGATGCTTTGGACAGTGCAATCCTTCGCTCCGGCAGAATCAGTGTTGCAATAGAGGTTAAAGAGCCTGATTTGAAAGGAACGGGAGATATCTTAAGTAAATATATTGAAAATGAACCAATTGCAGAAGATTTTGATAGATCAGCAGCCGCACAAAAACTTTTCAAACAAAAAGCGACTGGTGCTGATATAGCATCTGTAACTGAAGATGCCAGAAATTATGCTTTGGAAAGAGAAAATATTTATGAAAAGATTGATAATGGAACTTATAAACCGGAAGATATGGCTTCTCTAAGAATTACAAATGAAGATTTTGATAATGCTCTTAATGCATTTGCAAAATCACATAAGTCTTCTGAAAGAAAACCTATCGGGTTCAACAGCAGTCTTTATTAAATAAATTTTAAATGACTCATAATTAAGACCTTCCCGCTTCTGCTACTGCGGGATTTTTTTTGACAATAATTTTTAATGTTTTATAATGAACAGGATTAGAAAGGATTTTTTATGATAAAAGATAGTTTAAATAATTATGATAAATATACGGATTTATCGTCAAATATAATAAAAGGTCTTAAATATTTGAAAAATACCGATTTTAATTTGTTAAATGACGGAAAATACTTTATAGATGGGGAAAATTTATACGTCAACATACAAACTTATATAACAAAATCAAACGCTGACTATGAAGCACACAGAGATTATGCAGATATTCAATATATAATATCAGGTCAAGAAAATATTGGAGTTACAGATTACACAACCTGTACTACAACTATTGAATATAATAAAGAAAACGACATCGAATTCCTAAATGGACATGGCGATTTTATTAAGATGGATACGGGCGATTTTATGATATTATATCCTGATGATGCTCACAAACCATCCATATCAATTGATATTAAATCTCCGCAAAAAGTAAGAAAAGCCGTAGTTAAAGTAAAATTACAATAAAAAAGAGGGATATTCTTGGGATATCCCTCTTTTTTATATAATTATAAATTTATTATTCTTTTGCAGGTTCTTTTATGATGTTAGTAATAAAAGCAGCAAGCAGCAAACAAACAGCCCCAATATAGAACGAATATTCATAATGGTAATTGAGTCCGTTTTCAGCCTGAATAACAGAATTATTAATTATCCATGCAACTAATGTACAAACAAAGACCTGCGGGCCTGCTATAAAGATATTAAATATACCCATAACCGAACCTTCCGTACCCGGTTTAATATATCTTGACAACATAGCAAACGGCAAAGCACAAACACTTGCCCATCCAATACCGGATAATGCCATAAACGATGCAACGGCTAGCGGATTCGTTCTGAGTAATGCCATACCTAAATATGCTACAACCATTGATAATAATGAAATTATATGAATACGTTTATTACCAAACTTGCCCGCTAATACACCAATAGGAATAGCAATAACAAAACATATAAAGTTAAATATTGCAAAACAAATTGATGAATAATTTGTTGCCCTTGTTTGAATATCCATAAAACCTGCCTGAACACTATCAGAAAGTTTTGTTAAATCGGGTACTCCAAACACAGTATGAATTGCAAAATTTGTGAAGAATATCATCAAACACATCATCCCAATCCAAGTAAAAAATTGCATTAAGCAAATCTTACCAACCTCAGGCGATAACAAGAAAAATTCTTTCAATGATTCCGCAAAAGACTTTTTATCTTGCTCATCAACTTGTACCTCTGTTTTTAAAGAACTTTTTTCTTTAATTGTCATACAAGTCCAAATCATTGCCAATGAAAAAGCAAGTGCTGCCATAATAAATTGAGCAGGAATAGACATTTGATAATTTAATGCATATTTTAAAACCGGAGCAGTCGCAGCAGCAATAACCGAACCCAAACCGATAGATAAACTTATGTACGAATTAGCAACAGAATGCTGTTCTTGCGGAACAACATCAGGCACCAATGCTCTATAAGGTCCTTGAGCAATATTGATACACGCATCAATAATCCAAATCATAATAGCCGCAACAAGTAATCCACCCCAAGCAGGCATTGAAATATGCAAAATATTCCCAAAGAAATCAGAAATCCCAGCTGAATTAGGGAATGCCCATAAAGCCAACGCAGTAATCAATGCACCACCTAATAAATAAGGTCTTCTTCTTCCAAATCTTGATTTGGTATTGTCAGACAAAACACCAACCAATGGTTGTACAACCATTCCTGTAAACGGACCTGCTAACCATATCAATCCGTAAATAAACGGAGATGCTCCTAACCCTTCCGTAACAGGTGCAGACAATATAATACGCATCTGCCATGCAAACTGCAACCCTAAAAATCCTAATGCAAAATTAAGAAAATTCACGGTTGTAAATCTTTTCATTTCGCTATTTTCCATTCTTTACTCCTCAATTATATATTACTTTAATATTGCACCTTTTGGAACAACTGTTATACCATTTTCAGATACATAAAATCCTCTCGCTAAATCTTCCTCTCTATTGAAACCAATTTTCGTATAAGGAGGAATATCAACGTACTTATCTATTATAGCACGTCTGATTTCGGCATGTCGTCCTATATTAACATTTTCCATTAATATAGACTCTGTTACTTGAGAATAACTGTTAATTCTAACCTCCGGCGACAATACACATCTGGATAAAGTACCGCCTGATACAATACAGCCTTCAGATATCATTGAATCAGTTGCCATACCGACTCTATCCTCCCATTGCCATATAAATTTTGCAGGAGGGTAGTTATAATTAAATGTTCTTAACGGCCAATCTTTTGAATATAAATTCAAAACAGGTTCATAATCAATCAAGTCCATATTTGCTTGCCAATAGGCATCAATTGTTCCTACATCTCTCCAATAACCTTTCTCTTTAGGAGTCATCCCTTTAAACTCATTGTCATGGAAATTGTAAACCATTATATTTTTACCTTGGGAAAGCATCATTGGAATAACATTTTTCCCAAAGTCATGGTTTGAATCTTCTATTCTTGCATCTTCTTCAAGAGCATCTAAAAGGACATTTTTCCCGAAAATATAATTTCCCATTGACGCAAGACACATATTAGGATTACCAGGAATTGTTCTCGGTTTATCTTTTGGCTTTTCAACAAAATTAACCAATCTCCAATCATCATCAACTTCCATTATTCCATATTCATGAGCGAGTTCTATAGGCACCGGAATGCCTGAAATGGTTAAATCCGCTCTATGTTTTTTATGATATTTTAGCATCTGGAATACATCCATTTTATAGATATGGTCGCCTCCAAATACACAAACATACTCAGGATTTTCATCAATGATATGAAGTTTGTTTTGATACACGGCATCAGCAGTTCCTTGATACCAAGCATTGCCGGTACGCATCTGTGCCGGAACTAAATCAATATATTGATCTAAAAACGGTGACAATGTCCATCCTCTTGATATATGTTTATTTAATGAATCTGATTTGTATTGTGTTATAACTTTAATTTTATAAAACCCTGAATTTATAAAATTGTTCAATACAAAATCAATAATCCTATATCTTCCGCCGAACGGAACCGCAGGTTTTGCTCTGTCTTTTGTTAACGGATATAACCTTTTACCTTCGCCGCCTGCAAGTATCATCGCTAAAGTATCATTTATAGACATAATACACACTCCTATTGCTCATATATCTATTATATTCGCTTTATAAAAATTTTGCACTAATTCGTTTTGATTATTTTTTGTAAATAAATTGAAATCATATAATTGACAAAATAAAAAAAACATGTTAGTATGTGTGTGGGGTAAATGTATATTTTTGAGTCTTGCACAATTGCAAGGCTTTCTTTTTTATATACAAAAAAAAAGCGATTATGGGGATAATCGCTAAATTTTATTTTTGGGGTGGGGGGACTAAAATTCTCTAGTTTTAATCGAGAGAATGTAATCTTTTTTGTATTGAACATTGTGGAAGTTCAATAATTATATTTGTATATATTAAATCATCATCTTCATTTAATTCATCAGGAATTTCTATAAACTGAACCTTTCTTGAATTGATTGGTACAGTTGTATTTGAACATACAGTTTCCCGTTCTTCATTGTCAACATAAAAATCAGTTTGTTCAATCCAATCGTCGTTTATCATCCGTTAATTCCCTGTTTATATGTAATTTAGCAATATTAAATAAGCATTAACATAACAATGTTAATAACATTATTTTAACTATACTATACAATACCTAATCTTGTTAGTTCATAAATAAAGTAACTTATTTAATCCCCGTACTATATAAAAGTATTTTTTTTTAGAAAAATTGACTAAAGATTTTTGTAAGTTTACAAAACTTAATATATATATATTTTATAAAATGTTATTTAAACCTTCTCATATTACGCATCATCTGCTGCATACCAAGTTTGCTTCCCATCATATTTCCAATATTTCCCATTTTAGCGAACTTAGACAGATTCTTTTTCATTCCGTTCATGCCTTTCATCATTTCACGCATTTGCTCAAACTGTTTAATAAAAATATTTATATCATGCATAGGAATTCCTGAACCCAGAGATATTCTGCGTTTTCTGCTTGAATTTAACAATTGCGGATTATTACGTTCTTCTTCTGTCATACTTTGGATAAATACTTCTATTTTTTTAAATTGTTTTTCCCCTTCATGAGTCAACTGCTCTCTTTGATCTTTGGGAATATTTAATCCCGGTATCATACCCATTATTTGATCAAGTGAACCAAACATACTCATTTGTTTTTTCATTTTTAAGAAATCATTAAACGAAAATTCTGCTTTTTCCATTTTCTTTTGCAATTCTAAAGCATCTTCTTCATCAATAACTTCTTTTGCACGTTCAACAAAGGAAACAATATCTCCCATTCCAAGGATTCTTGTAGCAATACGTTCAGGGTAAAAAGTTTCAAGTGCATTAAGTTTTTCTCCTGTACCCGTTAATTTAATCGGTTTACCCGTACAATAAGAAACACTAAGTGCAGCACCACCTCTTGAATCCCCATCTAATTTTGTTAAAACAATACCGGTCAACCCAAGTTGTTCATCAAAATTTTCTGCAACATTAACCGATTCTTGTCCAACCATTGAGTCAATAACTAACAATTTTTCGTCAGGATGAAACATTCTGTCTATCAACATCAATTCAGCCATCATATCTGTATCAATTTGTAAGCGACCTGCTGTATCAAGAATTATTACGTTAAAATTATTTTCCTTAGCATACTCTTTTGCCTCACGAACAATTTCTGTTACATCTTTTGAATTTTCTATAGAAAAACATTCTGTATCAATTTGTTTTGCCAATGTTTTTAACTGATTAATTGCAGCAGGTCTGTATACGTCACAGGCAACAAGTAACGGATTTTTACCCTCATTTTTTAATTTTACTGCCAACTTTGCTGATGATGTAGTCTTACCTGAGCCTTGCAAACCAAGCATCATTATTACGGTAGGTTTATTTTCAAGATTGAGAGGAGAAACTTCCTTCCCTAAAATATTAACTAATTCATCATTTACAATTTTTACAAGTTGTTGTGAAGGATTAACCCCTTTTATTACATCTTCGCCTTCTGCTTTATCTTTAATACTGGAAATAAAAGATTTTACTACTCTCAAATTAACATCTGCTTCTAACAACGCACGTCTGATTTCACGCAATGCTTCTTTCATATTTTCTTGCGTAAGTTCTTTTTGCCTTGATGTATTTTGAATAATATTTTGTAATCTGTCAGTTAAAGAATCAAACATATAAACCTCTTAGTAACTATTCTGCCAACTTAATATAATACAAATTATTTTGCCACCTTAAATCTAAATATTTAACTTTTTTGTTTAAGATTTTAACTTTAGGTAAAATAGATGGCAATCCGCTAATCTTCTTAAGAGTATCAGGGTATGTTATAGGAGAAACCGAACCTAATTTAATTTTAACAGTAGGGATTTGCACGTAAACATCATCAGGATTTCTCAAATCAATATATTGAACAGGCTCTTTAGAGTATTGTTCAATATCCCGTGCTATATTGGTAATAAACTTTATCATTTCTTTATCAAATTTAGTACCGTTAAAAGAACCATAGGTTAAGACTTTTACAGTCTTAAAAGCAGGATTTAACGGCAGATAAGTTCTACCTATAAGTTTTCCGTCTTTTGTATAAAATGCAATAGGCGGAACATTTTCATTTGGAGCAATCGTAATTGCAGGTTCGCGTTCTTGCACTAAAATCTCTATCCTTGCCGGTAACCAAAATCTTTTTATATAAACATTTTGAATAGGCGGTATTTTAAGAATAGATTCTTTTATCTCATCAGTATTCATCAAAAAAATCGGACCTTTATAAACGTCATTCTCTTGAATCGCTTTTAAAATTCTTTGAGATGGTGTAATATAATTATTTTCAATTTTTATTGACGTATTTCCCAGACTATCAAAAGCATGAGGATTTAATCTCCAATATTTTAATTTTAAAGTGAAATACCCGATTAACACAAGTGCAACTAAAAGAAATAACCTTGAAAAAACTAATAACAGTTGAACATTATGTTTTGATTTTCTAACTTGACGTTTTAACTGTGCCTGCTTACGTCGTCTGTCAATTTGATATCGACTGACTTTTTCATCCTTATCATCAGGCATTGCATTATATGAATAACTGTTATTTATATTTTCTTCACTGGTCATTACTTATTCAAACCTGCACTTTTTAATGTTAATTCAACTAACTCATCATAAGAGATACCCATAGAAGCAGTTTGAGCAGGTAAATCACTGGTATCAGTCATCCCCGGAGATGTATTAACTTCTAAGATATAAGATTCTTTTTCAGTTACAACAAAATCTACTCTGCTTACACTTCTGCACCCGCAGGCTTTGAATGCTTTTACAGCGATCTCTTTTATATTTTCTGTCATTTCATTAGAAAACTCAGCAGGGACTATAAAATCTGTCATACCTTTTGTATATTTTGCTTCATAATCATACCACTCATTATGTGGTCGCATTTCTAAAATATCTGTTGCAAATGGGATTCCATCCTTTTCTAACACTCCTACAGTCGCATCAGAACCCACAACGTATTCTTCAATCAAAATATCTTGTCTGAATTTTGAAGCCTCAAATACGGCTTTTACAAGTTCGTCTTGATTGTTAACTTTACTCATTCCGAAACTTGAACCTTCGCAAACAGGTTTAACCATCATAGGATATTTTAAATCTTTAGTCTTATCATAAAGATTATCCCCTTTTGAAATACACACTGATTTAATTAATGGTAAACCTGCATCTCTAAGAACACGTTTCGTAAATTCTTTGTTCATACAAATTGCACTTGCCATAACACCGCAGCCTGTATACGGAATTTTAAGAATCTCTAATAGTCCTTGAATACAACCATCTTCTCCATATTTACCATGTAGAGCATTATATGCAAAATCAAATCCTTTTAAATCATTTGCAATATTTTCCGTTACTTCAATTAATTTTGTATTCTTATAACCTAATCTCAATAATGCTTCGTAACAATTCTTTCCGGAGCGTCTGGATACTTCCGCTTCTGAAGAAAATCCACCACAAAGTACTGCTATTTTAGAGTCTTTTTGTAAAGTTGTTTGCATATATCTTCCTCACGTTTATTTTTCTTTCCTACAAACCTTATTTCAGGTTCTAATTCAATTGTATATGTTTCTTTTACACAATTATACATTTTATATATCAATTCAAGAACATTTTCTGATGTTGCATGCCCGGTATTAACAATAAAATTAGCATGTTTATCCCAAACTTTAACATTATCAACACACAATTCTTTCACACCGGCTTTATCTAACAATCTTCCTGCCGAATCATTTTCAGGGTTCTTAAAAACACTGCCTGCATTTGGGTACGCAAGAGATGGTTGTATATTTTTTCTGAATTCTAAATTTCTGTCCATTAGATTCTTGATATCAGATTGATTTGATTTTTTTAATTCAAATTCTGCTCCTAACAGAATGAATTTCCCGTCTTGCAGAACAGATTGTCTATATCCAAAACCCATCTTATCTTTTTCAATATAAACAACTTCTTTTGATTTTAAATCATATAAACATGCTTTAATAAAGGTATCAGATATAATTTGACCATGTGCACCTGCATTCATAAACACATTACCGCCAATTGTACCGGGGAACCCAATCATAAATTCAAATCCGCTTAATCCTGCATTATATGCAGCCTGAGAAGCCATAGGCCCTTTTACCCCGCATTCTGCAAGTACTCTTGTACCTCTAATCGATACTTGTGACATTTTTACGGTAGATATTATAACTCCGTCATATCCTTGAGATGAGAACAATATATTAGACGCTCCGCCAATAATAAGAGGATTTTTTATTGTTTGAAGCAAATAAACAAACTCCTGCTGATTTGTCGGGAAATATATTTTTTTTACTATTCCGCCGACTTTAAATGTTGTCATATTTGTTATATCAAAATTTTCTTTACATTCAATCGTTTTTACTTCCACACCTGTTCCTCTTTCGCTTTAATTAATTCTTTCCCTAAATTAGTAATTGTACCAGCACCTAACCCGATTACAACACAATTATCCAAAGTCGGAAGCAATTTTTTTGCAACTTCTTCCATATCCCCTGAAAAATATTCTGAATTTTTTAATTCTGAAGAAAATTTTTCAGAATCAACCCCTTCAATTTTATCTTCAGATGCTGCATACACATCGGTAACAATAACCCTGTCAGCAGCAACAAGTGCATCTTTAAAATCTTCCCATAAACTTTGAAGTCTGGTATAACGGTGAGGTTGAAAAACTGCCACCACTTTTTTATCTGTATATGACTTCATTGCACTAAGAGTAGATTTTATTTCAGTCGGATGATGAGCATAATCATCATAAATAATCACATTATCTAATTGTGCAACTTTTTGAAATCTTCTGCCCATACCGCTAAATGTCTCAAAATACTTTGACACTTTTTTTACATCAATACCATCTTCATTCAAAGCGGATATTACAGCAAGAGCATTATATATATTGTGTTCTCCCGGTAGAATTATCTTCATTGAAGTTAATAACTCATTATGATAAAATACATCAAATGTAGAATATCCGTGTAAATAATTTATATTTTTTGCTGTATAATCAGCCTCTATCAATCCAAAAGTAATATATTTATCAACATTTTTTAATTTAGATACTCCAAGATTATCAATATTGACAATAACCTTTGATGAAGGCTTTAAATTCGAAATAAAATTCTCAAACGTTTCAAGTACTGACTTCAGACCATCTTTATAAAAATCTAAATGATCAGCCTCTAAATTATTAACAACAACAATATCAGGAGAATATTTCACAATTGTTCCGTCACTCTCGTCTAATTCCGCAATAAAATTTTTACCGTCAGAGAATTCTGCATTCGTATGATAATCCGGAATAATTCCTCCGACAACATACGACGGATTCAAACCTGCTTTTGATAAAACATAAGAAGTCATACCACTTGTAGTAGTTTTTCCATGAGTACCGGAAAATCCTATAAAACATTTATCACAACGTGATATTTCAGCCAATAAATCAGAACGGTGATAAACTTTTAGATTATGTTTTCTTGCAAATTTTAATTCAGGATTCGATTCTCTAATAGCAGAACTTATTACAACTATTGAATTATCCGGAACATTCTTTTCCGAATGACCTATATATATTTTTCCGCCTAATTCTCTTAATTGTTGAACATACTTGCTATCATTAATATCGGAACCCGAAACCTCATATCCTTGTTGCAAAAGATATTTAGCAAGCCCGCTCATTCCAACACCGCCAATTGCTATAAAATGATATTTTTTATTCATAAAATTCTCCTTATATAATTATAGTACAAAAGAGTTTTCTGTATAATTATTAAGGGTATTAAATAAAGTTTGTTACAAATATTCATTTTTATAAAAAAGAAAATTTTAAGTAAATAAAATTTATTATACTGACAAATTAATTTATTAGAGGTTTTATATAAATACTATGAAATTATGTTTCCCCACATCTCAGCAAATAAAGAAATTACCCGAACATATTATATATCAGGTAGCACCTGATACTTATAAAATGGCATCGACAAAAACAGGCAAGTATGAAGGTATGATGATTGCACGCCCTGAATTTGTCGAAGAAAGCGGAATTTATCCCAAAATGAAAAATTTCTGGGCTTATTATGTTGTAGGTCTGCATGCAAAAGAAAAATGCAAAGGGGTAGGGAAAAGATTTGATAAATTTTTAAAAAATTTAGCGAAAAATGATGAAAGATGCCAAGGCAGAATTTGGCTAAGAGCGTTTAATAATATGGAGCCTACAGGAAGGGCATCTTCTACATGGTGGTACGCTCGTGGCTACAGAGGCTGTGATAAAGCGGCTCAATCAGATTTGGAAAGAGTTATGAGAGGGCAAAAACCGAAATATGGTGATTGGTATAGAGATATGGATATGTATCTTCCGATAAAAAAATAAATATTTTTATTTTATTACCGTTTCGTTTAAATATTTAAACTTTTTATATTACTATAATGTTAATTTTTGTAACAATTCATCTTGTTATATCTAAAGTTTTTTAATAATTATCCGTAATCGTATGTAGGGAACCAATAGGAATAGGAAAAATGGCACCAGATATTTCATACGTTAACACATACGGATATGCGATTGATAGTTCTAACTTAAAAGATAATCTTAAGTTGGTTCTCAACAATGCTGTTCAAAAAAATGCAAATACTCCGGAGGCTGTAATTGAACAAAATGTTGCTAGTACAAATTCCGCACTCTTATTCGAGTACACCCAAAGTATAGCAAAATCAAATATTGCACAACAGTTAGTGTTAGATAACAATCTGAAAGAAACTTTAAAGTTTCTAAAATCAGAAGCAGCAAAAAGAATTTCTCAAACCGCAAAGAAAAAAGCAAGTGATATTGTTGAACAAATCTTAGCGGGCAATGATATTAACGATTTTAAATCAGAAGAACAAGAAAAAGAGGAAGATATGGATAATCTTGAACTCTTTGATATAAAAATTGATACAGGCAAAAGAAATATTTTTGCCGCATAGAGATTAGGATAGGTAAAGGATAAAAATAGTTGATACGTTTTAACTCTTGATAAATCAAGAGTTTTTTATTTGTAAAATAGTATATATTTTATTGATTTTTTGATATAATCTTATATTGAGGAGATGATTAAAATTTTTCAAAGAGGGTTAGCATTTTTTATATTGTTTTTGTGTTGCTCTTGTTCGGTTTTTTCTGTACAACAAGGTCAAGTTCAATATGAAGTTCCGATTGATTATTCATATATAAATGAAGGAACCTTAAACCTTGAGGCAGAAAATTTATTTAATGCCTATATGACAGCACAGGATGAAACACAAAAAAAGAAACTTTTAGAGCAGATGCTAAGTGATTATAGTGTATTATCTAAAATAAACAGTGAAAACCCATTATATTTTACAAGACTCGGTATAATTTTTGATAAATTAGGTAAGGACAGATGGGCAAAATCAAATTTTTGCAGAAGTTCTAATATGGTTCCTGATAATCCTTATGCTTTTTACAATTATGGAAATTATTTTTTTGACAGAGCAGAATACAGAAAAGCGTTAAGGGAATATATGAGAGCATACAATTGCGGATATGATACACATTACGAAACTTTATATCAAATAGGAAGAATTTATGAAAAATATGGAGATTTTACTTCTGCTATAGGGTTTTATAAAAGGGCTTCTCAGTATAAACCTTCTTCTGAACTCAGCACTAAAATCCTTATGTTAGAAGAATTAAAAAAGAAAAATTCATTATATGATGAAAAACGGAGATTACATTGATGAAAAAATATATAATATTATTGTTACTTGTTTTAGCAGGGAATTTTGTATTGGCGGAGGATTTATACTCCGAATATAATGCACCGAGAGATGTTGTCTTATATTCTAAAGCAACAAAAACAATTAGTGCAATTGATCCTAATTCAATAACTGCAAAAAAGAACAGTTCCTATCCCGGCTATAGAGGCTCTAATCAACTGGTTATATATACCCGTGCTTATGGGGACAGAACCAATACAAATGAATTTGGGGCAGAAGCGATTGTAAAAGATAATGTTGTTGTTGCTCTTAGCGGTGCGGATTCCCTAATCCCTAAAGACGGAATCGTTATTAGCGGACACGGAAGTGCTAAAACATGGATTAATAAAAATATTATCGTCGGTACAAAAATATATATAAATAAAGAAAATAATACAATTACTGCTTATACGACTTCTGAAAGTTATATTTACGGGGCAAAAGAGTGTCTTAAAGAAGTTAAAGACGTAATGGACTATTATAAGAAGAATGAAGAAAAATATAACAGTAAAAATATAGAAGACTGTGTTCAATCCTCAGAAAGTTGTATTAAAAAAGCAGAAAAGCACCCTGCTCAAGTCAAAGAATATTCCGAACTTGCTATAGAATATGCAAACAAGGCTCTTGCAATGTCAGTTCCGTATAAATCGTCAGAATTGAGAGGAGTATGGATTAGACCTACTTGCAAAACAAAAGAAGATGTAGTTTACGTTGTTAGTAAACTTGCAGATGCAGGGATAAATAATATTTTTTTAGAAACCTATTATCACGGTATGACTATTTTCCCCAGCAGAACAATGGTACGATACGGATTTGTGGAAGAAAATCCGATATTCGGGAATTTAGATGTACTACAAACCTTTATTGATGAAGCACACAAAAGAAATATAAAAGTAAACATTTGGTTTGAAACTTTTTATGTGGGTAATAAACGACCGGAATCAAATAAAAAAAGTATTCTTGCAGTATCTCCTACTTGGACAAACCTTACAAAAAAAAGTTATGATTCGGACAAGCCAGTACAATGTGCTTCTGAACACAACGGGTATTTTCTAGACCCATCTAATCCGGAAGTACAAACATTTTTAATTCAATTAGTTTGCGAAATCATATACAAATACCAGCCAGACGGCATAAACATGGACTATATCCGCTACCCGCAAAGTGTTGTTCCTCGTGCAGTCGGTAGTGATGCTAATGCTTGGGGATACACATTATGTGCAAGAAACGAATTTAAGTCAATCTATGGAGTTGATCCTGTTTCTATCAATCCGGGAGATGCTTGTTGGCAAGCATGGAATAATTACAGACGAGATAAGGTAACTGCATTCGTTAAAAGAATGTCTAAGGTTTGTCGTTCAAACAAAGTCGATTTAACAGCAGTAATTTTCCCCGGGAAATATACTGCGTTAGAAAATAAGCATCAAGATTGGGAAGTTTGGACAGCAAACGATTATATTGACGGATTCACACCTTTATTTTTAACATGTGATCCTGTTACAGCGGCTGATATGATGAAAAGTGTCATGAGGTTTAAAAATCCTAAAACAAAAATGTATGCAGGGTTGTTTATTGCTTTTATGAATGGTTCTCAAACAGATTTGGTTCGTCAAATCCATGAAGCAAGAAAATTAAAAATCGACGGATTCAGTATGTTTGACTATGCTCATTTTCAAGATTGCTATATAAACACGCTTAAAGAAAGTATTTCAACTCCACCTCCTCAAAACACAAAGAAAAAGAAAAAAGTCCGCAAAGTGAAAAAGTCTGCCTCGGCAAACAATACTCAACAAATGTCTAATATAAAACCTGTATCGGAAGTTAAACCGATGACAAAACGTGAAATGAAAGAAAAATTAAAGAATGATAAAAAACAAGCAAAAATTAAAATAAAAGAACAGAATGCAGCCGTAAAAAAAGCAGCCGCAGAGAAAAAACAGGCAGAAGCGGACAAGAAAAAAGCAGAAAAATTAAAAATTAAACAAGAAAAAGAAAAGAAAAAACTTGAATTAAAGAAACAAAAAGAAGAAATAAAAAAACAAAAACTTGAAAAGAAAAAACTCAAAAAGGAAGAAGATGCAAAAAAGAAACAACAATTAAAAGAAAAAAACATTTCAAAAAATAAAGCGGTTACAGAAAAAACAGAAACCGAGAATAAGACTGAAAATAAAACTGAACCTGAAAAGAAATAAGGAGAATATTATGACAATATCTGAATTAAGAAAAGAAAGCGAATTATTAGATATATTTTGTTCATTAGCGGAAATCCCTTCTCCGTCATTACACGAAGAAAAAGTTATCGAATGGATAAAATTGTTTTGTAAAAAAAATAACCTTGATTGTCAACCTGACAGTTATGGAAATATTTATATTTACGTACCGGCAACAGATGACACAAAAGAACCAATAATGTTTTCATCGCACATGGATGTTGTCGGAGATGCTTCTGCGGTAAATCTTTTACTTGACGGGGACTTTATAACTGCCGACGGAAGGACTCTTGGTGCGGATGATAAAGTAGGAGTTGCATCAGCACTTTATTTAGCAAAAAATATTGTTAATAATAAAACCTTAAAACACGGAGGGTTAGAAATAACCTTTACCCGTGATGAAGAAACCAATATGAGCGGAATAGAGCATGTTGAGTTTTCTAAAATAAAATCTAAATACATACTCGTTTGTGATGCAGATAAATTAGCACAAGTTCAAATATCAGGAGCAAGTTATACAAACGCAAAAGTTTATGTAAAAGGCTTAATCGGAGGGCATTCGGGTATTGATATAGGAGATAAAGACAGATTAAATGCCGCAAAACTAATCGCTGAATTGCTTAATAATTTCCCTCAAGGGGTATTTTTTGCTGATGAAACAGGAGTTATTACCTCTTGCAATCTCGGTGCAATCGTTGCCGGCGGAGTGCAAAATGCTGTAAAAACACTTATTGATGAAGGAGTTAATTCTCCCGATTATATCAAAACTATTATAGAAAAGTCTTCAACAAACATTATCAACACTGATGCAAGAGCCGCTTATTCTATTCGAAGTGCAAGTGCTGAAAAAGAAGAAGAATTAAAACAAGTTATGAGAGATTGCGTAGACGATTTTAACAAAAAATACGACGGACTTGCAAAAGCAGAAGTTACTTTTGAAGTACATCTGCCACCTTTTGAAAAAGCAAACGATGATTCAATTCCTGAATTACACACAAAGGTATGTAACAAATTAGGAATACAAAACGAAGTTTCATCCTTCCACGCAGGGGCTGAAACACATATTTATGCACATAATAAAAACTCAAAAGGAGAAACCTTTATGCCGTTTTTATTAGGATTGGCGGATGTTTACAATATGCATTCCGCTAACGAAAAGGTTGATTATAAAACTTTATTAAAAGGTTACACTATTATTGAAGAATTATTTAAAGAATTTAATTCTTAAATATGAGAACGGATTTTAATATGAAACAGCAGAAACTAATATGTATAATTATTTTATTATCATTATTTGTGCTGTTTTTTATTTATCAATACAATAAAAGAACTACTTTTGAAGTTTTGAAAGTTTATAATCCTTTGACAATTGGTGTTGATAAAAATCGAAACGGTACAGTTGATGATGGCGAAATTATTACTGTATTAGACGGATATAGCATTATTAATAAAGAAGATATAACAAACCATACTAAGTATCCTTCTCTTAATACAAAAACTAAATCAGCATTTTATTTTCTTTCAGATAAATATTCAAAAGATATATTGCTTGATAAACGAGTCGAATTAAAACAAGTAAACAATAAAAACGAAATAATTATAAACAAAGAACCCTATTCAAATATATTATTAAAATCGGGTTATATATTCCAATCAGAAAAACCCACTAATAAAGACATCTATAATAGACGGTTAAATCAAATATTAAAAGCCGATTATAAAATATATAACCCCTCAAGCAATAAATATCACGAATTGGATTGCGAATACGGATTGGCATCCGGAAAGGTTATACTATTAACAAAAGCACAGTTACCAAAAGGTGCAAAACCTTGTGAAGTATGCGTAGTACATAAAAAGAAAAAACACTTTTATAATATACATAACAAATATGATATACCATCTCCGCCAATGATATATTCATCAGGGGCTATAAAAATATTTTTGTCTGATCATACAAGAACGTTAAAACCGGACAGATTAGGGAACACAGAACTCTGTAATGAACTTGTTCGTCAAATAAATTCTGCAAAATCAACTATTGATATAGCAATTTATGGTTATGATAAAGTACCTAAAATAGAAAAAGCAATTAAAAATGCTATTGCAAGAGGAGTAAAAATACGTTTAGTTTACGATATAGATTCAAAAGGCGAAAATATTTATTCGGATACAGATTATTTAGTCAACATTATTAATAATGCACAATGTGATACAGCCCCTTTAAACATAAAAAATCCGTCTAAATATACAAACTCTATAATGCATAACAAATTTTATATTTTTGATAAGTCTACAGTTATAGCAGGTTCTGCAAATATGAGTTTTACTGATATGTCCGGATTTAATTCTAATTGCTTAATCCTAATTCGTTCAAAACAAATTGCGGATATTTATACAAAAGAATTTGAACAAATGTTTAATAAAAGATTTCACAATTTAAAATCAAAGATTGATAACAAAGAAAATATTCAACTCGGGAAATCGAACATTTCAATCTATTTTTCTCCTACAGATTCAATTATAGATAATGCTATAATACCCTACATCAATAAAGCGGAAAAGTATATTTATATGCCTGTGTTTTTAATTACAGAAAAGCATCTGACAAATGCACTTATTCGTGCAAAACAACGAGGAGTGGATATAAAAATAATTGTTGACGCTACAAATGCAAAAAATGATTATTCAAAACATAAATTATTAAGAGCAAATGGGATTTTAGTTAAAACAGAGAATTATGCAGGGAAACTACATTCAAAATCAATTATAATAGATGACAAATACACATTTATAGGTTCAATGAATTTTTCTAACAGCGGAGTTTATAAAAACGATGAAAATGTTATTTTAATAAAAGATTCCGGACTAACAATGTTTTATAAAAAGTATTTTTTATATATTTGGAACAGAATAAATAATTATTGGTCAAAACACGATGTAAGTGCCGAAAGTATATATTCAATCGGTTCTTGCTCTGACGGAATAGATAATGATTACGACGGTAAAACTGATAATGAAGATGAAGGTTGTAAAATGAAGCCTAAAAAGCGTTAGGTATACAATTTAAATGTCTTATCAATATTATTTTTCATTATATCTTCCAGCGATTCAATTTCTGTTGTTAAAGCACTTCTTTCTGATTCTAATTTTGATAACATAGTATCGTATTTTGTATCTTTATCATTTATACGTGCTAATTCCGCCTCATATTCTTGTGATGCTTTATCAATTCTTGCCTGATCTGATATTTCTCTTATATTAGTGTTCAATTCTGTAGATGTCTTTGACAGCATCTCATTTTCGTAATCCCAAGTTGTCAAAATAACTTGAGCATTTTTAATCATATTACTTACCCAAGTTGTATTTTTAGCACGTTCATCATTAGCATCAAGCCAGCCGCCGGCAGCAGATATAGCATTATATACTTCTTCGTAATATTTACCTTTTACTTTGTCAGTCGGTTCTGCTTCATAAACAGGAGTATATGCCTCATATTCAGCCTTGCAATTCAAATATTCTTTGTAGTTTTTAATTTTTGCTCTTGATATTCCGTTTGCTGCAAGAAATTCATCTTCATTCTTTGTATCATTCATAACTTTATCATACATTTCTATTAATGCATCCCCTAAACATTCAAGAGATTTTCCGATTTGAGATGAATAAGAAGAAATTAAACTTGTTATGCTACTATCATAAATATTATAATTATACGAAACATCGTTCTCAATTGACGGAGAAGCAAAACCCATATTATAAGAAATTTTTTGAACTCCTTCCCAGGTAATATTACCGCCGGAGAGCATCATTGCGAATTTATCATTTGCTGTTAATACATTTCCGTCATTTTCTTTTGCGTAGTTTGTAGAATCTTTTGTTGCATAAACACTTGTATTAAAGTATTCTGTTTTAGTTGAACCGGAGTCAGAATCTTCAGGAAATTTTAAAGAAATTCCGTTAATAATATCAATAGATGCTTTTACAAGTGCACGTTCGGTTGCATTATATGCTGAATTATAGTAAGCACTTCCCATTACTGCTTCTGCATTTATTACATAACTTGACCCTGCATAATTATTTGTATATACAGGTTCGTAAATTTTGTTTTTATCTTTTGTAGGAATAAAACTTTTTGCAAGTGCTGCTGTATTTCTAATAACTGTATCCTTTGCAACAGCCTGATTATAACCGTCAATCAAAGCATCAATAGTTTCCTTATCCGAACCAAGAATGGTATCCCATCCATTTGCGAGTGCATTTTCATAATTTGTTTTTGCACTCTCATTTATATCAACATCAACATATTCAACTCCAAATGCTTCTGCAAAAGCACGAGCATTACTTGCCGAATCGTATTTGTTTCCTATTTCTGTCGGAACATATAGTTTACCTGTTGTCATATCTTGAACGTAGAAAACACTTCCTGATGTATTCTCTGCAGTTCCGTATCTCATCAAATTATTTATACTACCGTCAATCCAAATTGAACGTCCTGAATCCCCATTTGTTTGTAATGTTTTAATCGTTGTACCGTTTAAAGCATCAAGATAAACATGATATGCTTTATCAGAATCATTAGATAAACGCATTTTGTTGTGTTGAATGCGTTGAGCATTATACTCGACAGTATGCTGACGAGTAGTTAATGATAAAAGTCGTGCTTGTGATGCTGATAAACCCACTTTAGAATATTCCTAATAATTGTATATACAATTATATTGACGGCATTTTTAAGGAGTTTCTTTAGATATGAACGGGTTTTTGTTACATTTGTTAATATAAATTAAATACTTATCTATAATATCTTGTAACGTTTGTTAAATAAGTTTCATAAGCCTTATAGCCTTTGAACATTTCATTACTATTGGTTGAATAATTATCAGATAATACAAACTTAATTTCTTTTACTCTTATATTTAGTAACTTTGTAGCATCCTCTCGTATAATATCATCTGTAGAAGTTGCCCAATCTTTTAGTTGTGCGATTTCTTTATTAGCCTTTGATATCGTTGTATTTTCCAAAGTATCAAAAGAATATTTATTCAATAAAGCAGTTTCAACCATCGTAATTCTTGGTTGAACAATTTGGAAAGAACAAATTCGACGCAAAACAACATAATTATCAGCAATTCGTCTGTGAGAATAAGGGACGGATGATTTTGCCAATAAAGTAGATACCTCTAAATCAGAGCATAAATCATCATTATTAATTTTAGATTTTGATGAACTTTTATTTGATTTGAATATGTCATCTAATTTAGTGTTCATAATCCCTCTTATGCTGATTATTTACTGCTTGTTTTTTGTGAAAACGTCGAATAAACTTAATAAAATCATTAAAACTAATACAATCAGTATATAATAAACATAATGTCTAATAGATAAAATTCCTAAAAATTGAGTTGCAATAGCCCCTGCAAATATAGCGACAGCCGTCATTATAGCGACTGTAAATTTTTGTGAAAAGCCTGCTTTCAAGAGTTTATGATGTATGTGTTCAGCATCAGCAACAAACGGAGATTTACCTTTAAAAATCCGTCTTAAACTGGAATAAGTAATATCCATAATAGGAACAGCCAAAACAATAAACGGGAGTAGAATTGCAAGAGTAGCACTTTTCATAATACCTGTAATCGAAATAGAAGCGAGCATAAAACCTGAGAACAACGCTCCTGAATCTCCCATAAAGATTTTTGCAGGATTAAAATTAAAGGTTAAAAATGCCATCATTGAACCCGCCAAAATAAAAGCAATCAATGCACTAATCGGATTTGGCGGAGTCATAGCAAGAGCAATTATTGCTAGTGTAATAGCATTAACAGTGATAACCGAACCTGCAAGTCCGTCGACACCATCAATAAAATTAACAGCATTACTAATCCCAACGACCCACAAAATAGTCAAAGGATATGATGCCCAAGCATTCAAGTGTATCAAATCTCCGGTAGGATTAAGAGGATTAAATATAGTATCAAACTTAACCCCTAAGCAATATACAACTGTAACAATCAAAATTTGTAATAATAATTTAAACTTTGCATCTAAATTATAAATATCGTCAACGAGTCCTAATAAAAACATCAACGAACCACCCAACAACATACCTGAAACCAAACTGCCATAAGGATAATAACTAAGTAAAACTAAAATAAGGAAAGTAAGCATAGTACTTGTCCAAATTGCAACTCCACCTATTCTTGATACAGGCTTCTTATGGATTTTACGTTCATTAGGAAGATCAACTAATCCTTCTTTTTTAGAAAATGCAATTACCATCGGAACAATAAAGACACCAAGAATATAGGAGATAACCGCTCCTATAATATTAATCCCAACAGTTTCCGATAACTCGATAATAATCTTCCTATCCTCACATATTTGAATACAAAGGGAATTTCTTACAAAGAGCAAGAGAATCCTCTTTAAGTTTATTTAACACCTCTTGATTTTCAGAGTTTTTAATTGCTTCCGATATAATTCTTGCAACTTCTCTCATCGCATTTTCGTCAAACCCTCTTGTAGTGGCAGCGGCAGCACCTAATCTAATACCGCTTGTAACAAAAGGACTTTGCGGGTCATTAGGAACAGTATTTTTATTAGCAGTAATTCCAACGACCTCAAGAAGGTTAGCCATATCTTTACCGGTTTTACCGGTTTTTCTTAAATCAAGAGTCATCAAATGATTTTCAGTCATACCGCCAACAATATCCATCCCATTATCAAGCAAACCTTGAGCGAGAGCCTTAGCATTTTTAACAATATTTTGAGCATAAACTTTAAATTCAGGTTTAGATGCTTCGAGCAAAGCAACCGCTTTTCCGGCAATAATATGTTCTAAAGGTCCGCCCTGCATCCCCGGAAAAACTGCTTTATCAATAATTTGTGCAAATTCTTCATCACACATAATTATACCGCCTCTTGGACCTCTCAAGGTTTTATGAGTGGTAGTTGTAACGAAATGAGCATAACCGGCTGGAGAAGGATGGACACCACCCGCAATAAGACCTGCAATATGAGCAATATCCGCAAGCAAATATGCACCTACTTCGTCAGCAATCTCTCTAAATTTTTTAAAATCAATAATCTTAGAATAATTACTTGCACCACAAATAATCAATTTCGGTTTATGTTCTAACGCCATAGAACGAACATTGTCATAATCAATATTACCCTCAGAATCAACACCATAGGATTTTACATCAAAATACAATCCTGAGAAATTAACAGGAGAACCGTGACTTAAATGGCCACCGTTAGACAAATCCATGCTGAGCACTCTATCGCCGGGTTTTAATACAGCCATAAAAACTGCCATATTAGCCTGTGCACCACTATGAGGTTGAACATTAGCGTGATCCATACCGAACAACTCACAAGCACGTTTTTGTGCCAAAGATTCAATCTTATCAATTTGTTCACATCCGTTGTAATATCGTTTGTTTGGTTTCCCTTCCGCATATTTATTGGTTAAAACCGAACCGCAAGTCTCCATTACCGCCTCAGAAGTAAAATTTTCACTTGCTATTAACTCAATAGTAGACTGCTGACGTTCTAACTCTTTTTCTATATACATAGCAACATCAGGATCAACCCTTTTTACATTTTCTAAATTCACGATATTACCCTCTTCAACTTTAAAAAAACGAACGATAAAAACTATGATTCCTACTGAATCGGAATAATGAGTTTTTGACCGATTTTAATAGAGTTTACGTCTTTTAACTCATTTCTTGTTTGAATTGCTTTTAATTTTGCTTCATCCCAACTTCCGTAGAATCTCATAGCAATATCTTCTAAACTATCACCTGATTGAACTGTATACTCTTTTTCAGCAGGTTTTTGTACTGCTTCTTCCTGCGGAGTTTGCTTATCAGCAGGAATAAAGGTAAACTTTACATTTTCCTTATTTGCTTTTGGTGCTGAAAAATGGATATCGTTCAAAGGCGAATACCCTATAAAGAAACTTATAAACATTGCTACAACAAGTGATGCAACAATACCTGTAAAGAAACCCGCTGAAAAATATGTTTTTGGATTCTTATTAGAAGTTGCCGCAATCTTAAAGTTTTGCCATAGCATATCCAGTTCGGCTTGCTTATCCGTAATATGTGCATTACTTCTGCCTTTTGCAGCGTTGTAATCAGATAATGCACTAAGCATAGCCATTTTTTCTCTTGTAATATTTGATCTTCTTAATGTAGAACTTTTCATAATCCTCACCCATTTTTGATAATTCTTTATTATCATAACAAAGATTAACACAATAGTAAAATTATTTCAATAATATCATCCGTTTAGAGGATAGAATTAACTTAATAGAACTTAATCTCGCTGTTATTTATATTAATATTTTACCAAGAAACAAAACTCTTTGATTTTTTATGTTATTATTGTATTTGAGGAAAAAATATGAGATTATGTGTATTTCAAGGAACTTTTAACCCTATACATAAAATACATTTAGAAGTCGCCAAATTTGCCAAACATTTTTATAAATTTGACAATATACTTTTTATACCTGCATACATTCCGCCGCACAAAACTATTGATAAAAATTTGGCTAAACACAGATTTAATATGGTTAAACTAGCCATATCAAATTATAACTATTTTGATATAAGCGATATAGAATACAAAAACAACGAAAACTCTTATACATATAACACAATTACAGAACTGTACAAAAAATATGATGTTACGGGGAAAATAAACTTTTTAATCGGAACAGATGCGTTTATAAAAATTGAAAGTTGGTATAAATCAGAACAATTAAAAGATCTTGTACATTTTATAGTATTTAAACGTACAAACAATTTTAATGAATCGGATTTTGAATATTTAAAAGAAAACGGTTACGATTTTGAATTTTCGCCAATGAATTATATTGACGTATCTTCAACTGAATTAAGAAACAATATAAGCAGCGGTAAATCAATAAAAGATATGGAATTACCACAAGTGAGGGAGTATATAAAGAACAATGGATTATATAAATAAATCCGAAGTAATTGAATGGTTAAAAAAGAACCTTAATAAAGAAAGATTTGAACATTCAATAGGGGTATCCGAAACTGCGAAGGAACTTGCTGAAATGTTTAATCTTGACACTGAAAAAGCATATACCGCAGGGTTATTACATGACTGTGCTAAATGTCTGCCAAATGATGAATTATTAACTATAATGAAAACAAATCTTGAAGTAGAAGACTGCGAATTAATAAATCCAAAGACCTTTCATTCTCCTGTAGGAGCATATCTGGCTAAAACCATATTTGGAATAACTGACGAAGAAATTTTATCTGCTATAAGGTGGCATACTTTAGGGAAACTAAATATGACAGATTTTGAAAAAGTTATATTTATCGCTGATAAAATAGAACCCAGAACCCGACCACAGGAATATATAGACAAAATCAAACCTAAATTATCGCTAAAAAACGGTTTAGACATGGCTTTGTTAGAATGTTTCAAAGGAACAATAAAAAGCCTTGTTGACAGGAATTTAAAAATTTGTACAAGTACAATTGATATATATAATGATTTGCTAAAAAAATATGAAAAGAATTAAGAACATACTAATATGCGGAATTGGTGCAATAGGAGGGTATTATGCCTCTGTTTTTGAACGAAACGAATCTTGTGATTTAAGGATACTTGTTGATAAAAAAAGATTAGAACACTACAAAAACGAACCGAGAATTATAAACGGTAAATCATATAATTTTAATTATATTCTCCCATCAGACACTACCTTCAAAGCGGATTTAATAATTATTGCAACAAAATCATCAGGAATAAAAGATGCAATAAATAATATAAAGAACTTTGTAAGTGATGAGAGTATAATTATGTCATTTTTAAACGGAATAACCAGCGAACAACTTCTGTCAGAGGTTTACGGAAAAGAAAAAGTTTTGCACTCATTTCTTCTGGGACATACTTTTTTCAGAGAGGGAAACAACATTTCGCACGACGGAAAAGCAAATATAATTTATGGTTCTATAAATAACGATAAAAAGAAAGAAAAATTAGTAGAAGAACTATTTAAGGAAAATAGTATTTCATATATAATTTCCGACGACATTTTGAGTGAACAATGGAACAAATTCTGTTTCAACAGTTGTGTTAATCAAATATCTGCCATAACACGAATGACGTTCGGAGAAATAAAACGCAGTGTGAATTGTAGAGATTTAATAAATAATATATGTGATGAAATCAGAATTATAGGGGAAAAAGAGGGCGTCAAAGGGGCAAACGATTTCAAAAGAAACACATATAAAAGTCTTGAATTAATGATTGATAGCGGAAAAACTTCTATGTTGCAGGATATAGAATCAAGAAGGGTTCCAGAAACGGATATTTTTGGAGAGACTGTAATAAAATTAGGCGAAAAGCATAACATCAATACTCCATATAACAGAATTCTAACAGAACTTATAAAAAGTATTTCGGATAGTTTTTAATATTGAAAAAGAAATATGGTTATGTTCTAATATAGATATGCGGACGTAATTCAGTGGTAGAATGCAACCTTCCCAAGGTTGACGTCGCCGGTTCGAGTCCGGTCGTCCGCTAATTTATAACAAGTTTACCCAAGAGTATGGACAAGAACCATAAGGCACCGCCTTATCAGGTTCGAGAGGATTTTCGGTAGTGTGACGGTTGCAAAGCATATTTTTTTTTATTTTGACGGGTTAAAACCAGTCCTATTAATTCTACTACATAATGCCTTAGTGCCTTAATGCTAAAGTCTAATATTCTGTAGTTTACCTTACTGTAGGTCAGGCACTGCCTGACACTAATTAATTGGCAACCCTTCCCTAACCCTTCCCTTGCTAAGGGCAGGGCACACTATCCTTGACAAGGGAATGACAGAGGATGGGTTACTGATTTAATAAATCTGTACGAAACATCGCAATCTATCACTGCTGTTTTAAAAATATTATTGTACATAATAAATCTTATGGGTATATATTTAATTTAATTTAATTTAAAAAAATATTTATGTACTTTTCTTTTCTTTATATTGCGAC
>CACXGY010000048.1 GCA_902767275.1 uncultured bacterium
AAAAAACAGACCACCCACCCCGCTATTGTAATAACAAAATCACAACAATAGCGACCCTCCCTGGCACAAGGAGGGTAAGATAATTTCCTTCCCTTGACAAGGGTAGGACAGAGGATGGGTTACTAATTATTTTTATATTGGTACACTAAAATTTTTAAGTAAAATTGAGTTTTTAGTGGTTACTTTTAATCTGCTTTTTCAAATAATATGTTTGGTATAAAATAGAAACATTAAAAGTATTCAAAAAAGGGGAGCATAAATTATGGAGCGACAACATCCTGTAGAACAAGATAAAATTGCAAGAAGAAGTAATTTTGATGCAGTAGAAGAAAACTTCACAGATGAACAAGCAAAAAACGAAGCATCAAGATGTTTAAATTGTAAGAATCCGAGATGTGTACAGGGTTGCCCTGTAAACATACAAATTCCTAAATTTATTCAACAAGTAAAAGAAGGAAATATTGACAAAGCAGGAGAAATCATAAGAGAAACAAGCATGCTTCCTTCCGTATGCGGACGTGTATGTCCTCAAGAACGACAATGTGAAGGAAACTGTGTGCTCGGCATAAGAGGAGAATCTGTTGCAATAGGTGCATTGGAACGTTATGTTGGCGATAAAACTAATGCGGAAGAAGTTGAAATAAAGCCAAGCGGGAAAAAAGTTGCAGTTGTCGGTTCCGGATGTGCAGGAATAACAGCGGCTGCCGATTTAAGAAAAGCAGGTCATGATGTTGTAGTTTTCGAAGCATTACACAAACTCGGCGGAGTTCTTAGATATGGTATACCTCCTTTTCGTTTACCAAGAGTTGTTCTTGATAAGGAAATCAATAACCTTAAAAAAATGGGAGTAGAATTCCGCAAGAATGTTATTGTAGGGAAATCCATAACCCTCAAACAACTCGAACAAGACGGGTTTGATGCAATATTTATTTGTTCGGGAGCAGGACTTCCAAAAATGATGAGAATACCCGGAGAAAATCTAAATGGTGTATTCTCAGCAAATGAATTTTTGACAAGAGTAAACTTAATGCAAGCAAATGATGATAGAACAGCAACTCCGCTAAGAGTTGGTAAAAAAGTTGCAGTAATCGGCGGTGGGAATGTTGCGATGGATGCTGCAAGAACATCTGTCAGAGTTGGGTTTGATGAAGTTTATATTGTATATAGAAGAACTGAAAAAGAACTCCCTGCAAGATTAGAAGAAATCAGACACGCAAAAGAAGAAGGAGTAATTTTTAAATTCTTACACGCACCTGTTGAAATACTAAACAAAGACGGATATGTTGACGGAATGAAATTTGAAATATGTGAACTGGGAGAGCCGGATGAATCAGGCAGACAACGACCTGTAGGAACAGGCGAATACACGGTATTAGATGTTGATACTGTTATTGTAGCACTCGGCACAGGTCCAAATCCTATCATTCAAAGTTCTGCTCACGATGACGGAATAGATTTTGTAACTGATAAAAGAGGCTATTTTACAGTAGACGAACAAACAAGAGAAACTTCCGTTCCTAAAATATATGCCGGCGGTGATGTCGCTCCGGTTGGAACATCTAACGCTATTAATGCTATGGGTGCAGGCAAAAAAGCGGCTAAAGCGATTAATGAATATCTTTGTAAATAGCAATATTTGATATCGGATGGTGGAGAGTGAAAAATATTCTAAAAATATTATCTATTATATTTATAATACAATTGTTGATGTTGCCTGTGTCGGCACTCGACCTTGATTCTACGGTTAACGATTCTAATCGTTCAAATTATACAAAAACGACAACTTCTCAAACTATTCAAAATACGCAAAAAAACACTATTCAAGATATTTCTAAAATACAAACAGCCGAACCGTCAAAAAAAACAACCATAAAACAGCCAAATACAAGTGTAAAACAAGACAGTGCAAAACCTATTTTGAATGAAATAAATAAGACTGTATCGGAGCAGCAACAAGAAAAAACAGTGCTTCCTACTGTTCCGCAACTGCCTAAAAACGCAACAAGCAGTTCTGTTGCTCCAATAAACACTCAATATAGCGGTAAAGTTCCAAACTCTGATGCAATTATCCCTTGCAACATAAAGGTATCGGATTTAATAATAGATGATTCTGTTGTTAAATCAAAAATTGCAAGTAAATCAGGTTCTTCAAAAATTACAAACAAAAACGATAAAAAATATAATCCGAACTTACGCACCGCACGATTACCAAAAGGTACTCAGATTAGAATGGTTAACCAATCAAAGATAACTGATTCTTTGTATAAAGGTCAAAAGATTACATTTTTATCAACCCAAGATATAAATACTCCGTATTTTAAAATTCCTGCAAAAACAAAATTCACAGCAAAAGTAATAGATTCACATAAACCTCAACTGTCATGTAACGGCGGACTGGTTGCATTAAGAATAGAATCCGCACTTATAAACGGATATACCTGTCCGATGAATGCGGGTATAATCAAATTAAAAACAAACAATGTCCATTTTAGCAATTTAAAGGGAGAACATACATATTTGAAAACAACCTGTAAAAAAGCAAAATGGGGACAAAATATGTATAAAAAATGGGCAAATACTTCTCACAAATTAGCCAACAAAGGAGCAGGTGTCGTTTTAGCACCATTCCCTTATTTGGGCGGATGTGTTCTTGCATGTGCAAGCACGGTTTCATCTCCTGTAACGGCTTTACTGGGTAAGGGAGGGAATCTTTCTATACCTGCGAATACAACATTTACAGTAAAATTTTATGATGATGCCATTATAAAATTTTAGATATTATTCCGGTAAAGATAATAAATTATGATTATATGTTTACTCCGAGTTCGGGTGTCCTTCTAAACCATGTTAATTGGCGTTTTGCATAATGTCTTGTATTTGTTTTTAATAATTCTACCGCTTCATCAAGTGAAGTTTCTCCGTCTATATAACTTATTAACTCTTGATAACCTATTGTACCTACTATATTTTTTATTCTCCCGTGTTTTGAAAGTAAGTATTTTGTTTCCTCAACAGCACCATTTTTAATCATTAAATCAACCCGTTGATTAATTCTTTCATATAATACTTCTCTTGATTCAATCTTGGGAAAAATCCATTCAACATCGTATTCAGGCTCTTTTAATCCTACTGCCTCTGAAAAAGGTTTATTTAATGTTCTTATAACCTCTAAAACTCTGACTAATCTGATTTTATTATTTGGATGTACTTTTTGTGCATATATCGGATCTTTTTGAGTCAATTCTTTATATAAATCTTCATTCGTTTCTTGTTCTAATTCTGCTCTCAAATCAGGATTACATTCAATTTTAGGCAGAGCATAATTCTCTAATAAAATTCTAAAATATAGACCTGTACCACCCGCAACTATCGGTATTTTCCCTCGTTGAGTTATTTCTTCAATTCGTCTTTGGGCTTCTTCTTTAAAATCAGCGACAGAATAATCGTACTCAGGTTCTACAACATCTATTAGATAATGAGGGATTCCTTCTCTTTCTTCAAGAGAAGGTTTTGCTGCAACAATATTAAACCCCTTATATACAAGTCTTGAATCAGCGGATATAATTTCTCCGTCAAATTTTTTCGCCATTTCAATTGCCAGTTTTGTTTTTCCGCTTGCAGTCGGGCCTGCTATTGCAATTACTTTCTTTTTTTTCATCTGTTTTTCCGTATTATGCTATCCAGCCTCTGTCCTCAACAAAACGACCTTTGTAATATAAAAATATTGCGTAAAAATTGTATATTAACAAATATAATGATGCTATATTCAATATAAATACTATCATACTAAATCTGCCTAAAACAACAATAATTACTGCTAATATGTAATTTAATAACATAATTGTTAAATATACGCATAATGAACTCGGAAAATCAAGAATAACTCGTTTTATTGATTTGAACAATGATACTACAATATTCTTTTTAGTGAACAGTATTTCAGGAATCCAGAACATTATGAGAAATGTGAAAGTCTGAGTAGTGAATAAAAATAATCTGCACCAGTATCTTAAATTAGTTTGTTGTTCAATACTGAGATTTTGTTTGACAACTTCGACTTGATTAGGGTCTGCAAGAACAATAAAGAAATCTCTTATGTCAATTCCTAATTGGTTAATCGGACAAATAAATCTATCGGCAAGTATTACAGTTGCGATAACAAGAATGCTTGCAAGAATAAAAAATAAAATAAATACTCCTAAAAATGATAAATAATGTTCTCCGACTCCTGTATAAAAAGCACTCATCGTTTGCTTTATGTTTGATTTATCAAAAGATTCTCCATCAGATACAATATCAATAGAATTTTTTATAAAATAGAAAAATCCTGATGCGAGAACGGAGGATAATAATATTATAACAACAAGCGATAGCATAGGACTAATCCCTATTTGAGCAGATATTATCATATACATAGATACTATGAATATTGCGAGCAAGGTCAATGTTAATAATAATAAATTATTAGCATAATGAAATGCATCCAAAAAATATCTAATAAAACATCTTGAAGATTTAAACCAATCTAACATATTTTTACAAAATACTGCTATTTTACCTATCATTTTTTCTCCTTTGTTGACGGCAATAAGGTTTTGAGCAAATTTACCCGAGAAACAATTTCAATACTTATGCTTAACCTTGTTTATTTTTTATCATTTTATTCTTACGTTGTTTTCTTCTCATCAAATCAACGAAGGCTTCTAATCTTGTAATATACCCTGCCCTGCCTGTTTGTTCATCCATAATCAAGGCTAGGATAGGTATATCACAATCTTCTCTCATTGCAGGGAAAATATTTTGTGACATAATTTCCGGCATGCAAGTGAACGGACTAACGTGAATAATTCCATCGATTTTTCTTTCATCTGCATAAGCGACATCAGAAACACATTCCAGTGCATCTCCGCCTATATCTCTTGTAAGATAAGGTCTTGCAAGTCTTTCTGCACGTTCAAGGTGGGTTTCACCTTTTCTAAAAGCCTTTGGAATTATTGCATCTTTTAGAAAACTGCTGACTGTTAAACTTCTTCGTGTTTGAACACCCATACGTCCTAATTCTTTTTCAAGGTTTTGATTAGAAAATTCATCATTTACAAGAAAAATTTCCCCTGTTATATCAACATGAAGAACTTCTCTGTTTTCATCAATCTTTGTCGATCGAATTATTTCTATTCCCTTTTTCAATGCTTTCTTTAAATCAGATGTTTTATCTGCGGATTTTATTAAATTTAAGGCTTTTTTATAATTTCTCTCTGCTTCATCCTGTTTTACTTCTCTTGCTCTATAGTACGCAAGTTCTGTATCCAGTTCATCAATAGCAAAAATTTTTCTTATTACTATATTAATTGTTCTGATTATTTGCACCGGATTATTCTTGCCTGTTAATTGAACTAAAAATTTATACAAACCTTTTATTCCGTCATATAATGACAGTTCAATATAATTTGCTTTATAACCTAAATCAGACAAAGTTTCTTTAATGTTATTTCCATATTCTCCAAGACGACATATGCCGGGAGATGTAATCATAGCAACATAATCTGCCCCATTCTCAATTGCTTCAATAAAATTACCTAAGATAAGTTTATACGGTAAACAAATTGCCTCAGGAGAATGTTTTGTTCCAAGTGACAAGGTTCGTTTACTTGTATATGGAGGAACAAGCGGTTCTACTCCGATTTTTCTTAGAGCAGATGCCCACGCAATTGATATTGTTCCCATATGCGGAAATGCCACTTTTATCTTTTTTTTACTTTTAGCCATTTTTATATTCCTTTAGTATAAATTAGTTGTAATATAATTTATTTTGTATATTTTAAATCAGGTTTTCTTGCCGCTAATGTTTCATCAACTTTCTTTATCGGTGCTGTATGAGGTGCAGCATTAACCATTTCAGGGTTTTGTTTTATCTCATCTGCTATTTTCAGCATAACATCAATAAAGTTGTCTAATCTTTCTTTAGATTCAGTTTCCGTCGGTTCAACCATTATCGCTTCATGAACAATTAATGGGAAATATACTGTAGGCGGATGAATTTTATAATCCATTAGCCGTTTTGCAATGTGCAGAGTTGAAGAACCTTCTTCTTTTTGTTTTTCTCCGCATATTACAAACTCATGCATACATTTTTCATCAAATGCCAAATCATACACACTTTTTAATTTTTCTTTTAAATAATTAGCATTTAATACAGCATCTTCTGTGGCATGTTTTAAACTTTTGCCCATCATAAGAATATATGCATACGCTCTGACAAAAACTCCAAAGTTCCCGTAAAACGAACGAACTTTTCCAATACTATCAGGCATATTATAGTTTCTGATATATTTATCATTTTTCTTTTCAATAACAGGTGTCGGTATGAAATCTTTTAACTTATCAACAACCCCAATAGGACCTGCACCCGGTCCGCCGCCGCCGTGAGGGGTTGAAAAAGTTTTGTGAAGATTTATATGACAAACATCAAACCCCATAATTGCCGGATTTGTATAACCCATTATTGCGTTCAAATTCGCTCCGTCATAATACAACAACGAACCGTTATCATGCATCAATTTTGAAATTTCTAATACTTTTTCTTCAAATAAACCGACTGTATTCGGATTTGTCATCATTATTGCTGCAATTTCGCTGCCTTGTTCCTTTAATAATTTCTTCAAATCTTCTATATCAACTTGTCCTTGTTCATTTGATTTTACCTGAACAATTTCAAATCCTGCCATAGAAGCACTTGCAGGATTTGTACCATGTGCAGAATCAGGAACAATAACTTTTTTCCTGTTTTCGCCTCTTTTTTCAAAATATTTTTTAATAATTAACATTCCTGAAAACTCACCATGAGCACCGGCCGCCGGTTGTAAACTTACAGAATTCATCCCTGTTAATACTTTTAAAGATTCCTGCAAATTATACATTAATTCTAATGCTCCCTGAGAATCTTCATCGGATTGCAACGGATGAAGATTTACAAAACCTTCTAAACCGGCTAACATTTCATTAACCTTCGGGTTATATTTCATAGTGCAAGAACCGAGCGGGTACATGCCTGTTTCTACACAAAAATTTTTATCACTAAGTTCTTTATAATGACGCATAACTTCAACTTCACTTAATTGAGGCAGCCCGATATTATCCTTTCGGATAAATTCTTCTGATATAGATATTTTTAAATTATCTATATCATCACTATTTCCTATACATACCCCATTAACCCCGTTGGATTTTTCAAATATAGTTTTCATCAATTTTCCTGTTTCATTAATTCTTTTCTAACTTTTTTTAGTGCATTTTGGATAATTCTGGAAATTCTGGATTGTGATATATTGAATTCGTCAGAAATCTCTTTCAATTTTTTATCCTGAAAGAACTTTGCTTCAACAAGAGCCCTTTCACGCTCCGGCAAATGCGTAATAGCAATTTTTATTCTTGATTTTAATTCATCAAATTCCGCATTTTCAGAAGGAGTCATAGACGTATCTTTTACAATAACCGGATTTTCAGCCTCAGCCATAGCCTCGACAGATACGATAGTTTTATACACGACTTCTCTAACCTCATCAGAACTTCCCGTCGGTTGAGTATTTTTCATTGTGTACCAGCGATATCTTCTTCTGATTTCGTTTCTGATCTCCCATTTTATTGCTTTTGTGAGATAAGCGTTATTATATAAAGATGCACTACCATTCTTTAATACAAGATATACCGTATGCGTCGCAAGATTAACAATTTCCGGATATTCTATCAATCCGTATGAAGACACCTTTGAAAATTCCACTTTCGATACCGTTTCTATCAAATCGGAATATTCTTTTAAATTTATACTCTCATCTCTTGCAACCTTTGCCATAACAAAATGATATCAGAAAAGTATACTTAATACAATAGGGATTTACATTTCACATACAATTATATTTGACATTTTTTTATAATCCACGGATAAATGCATGTCATAAATAACCCCATAACAAACATTTTAATAAATCCGCTAACTATTGGCGTGAAAAGTACAAAATCAAAATGATATAAAATAGTCATTATACCTATACCAATTATCATTCTTAAAATTTTTCGTGTAATTGTTCCTATCTCTGGAATAAATTCGATATACCTTTTTTCAAAAACCCAGCCCAAAAATGAACCGAATACAAAACCGGATCTCATTATAACAGTATGATTTGAAGATGTAGGATCGTATAATATTTTTCCAAACAGATAATGGATAGGATAAGATTTGAAAATTACATATAAAATAGTCAGAAACATGACTAGACAGACAGCACCAAGTATAATCAAATCTCTGTTCTTTTCTTTTTCTTCCCAATCAACAAGTAGTTTTGTACAATAAAGCAATACGCAAGATATTAAAAATGATACAATAACATCTTGAGGAGTATGTACACCTAAATAATTTCGTGAAATCATAACGGAAATTATTATAAAAATACAACTATATCTTAACAATTTATTATTCCAATAAGATACCGCTATACCACCCCACGTTGACATAACCCCTGCTGTGTGACCACTGGGGAACGAATACCCTGTTGCGGCAGGAATAGCCTCTTTTAATGGACATACTCTCGAATCTAATATCCATGGTCTGTATATGCAAGCAGTGACTTTTGCCAATGTGTTTGCGATAAAACCAAACAAATAACTCCATAATATAAATTGTCCGGTCTTTTTATTTATAACCCAATAAAACAATGAAATAACCAACCATGGGATGATAACTTCGCCGCACATTGTTATATAAATAAAAAACTTATCTAAAACATGCCCTGAAATATCTCTAAAATTCTGTAAATATAACAAATAATCTATTTGCCATCCTAACCAACCGTTAACCATTTTCTTAACTCCCTATTCTTATATAAATACATAATAACAAAAAAAAGAATAACATGTTTATATTGTTATTCTTTTTATGCTTTTAAATTTATAAAAATTGCTTTTGTTGATTCTTCCTCAGGTGGATATGTTAGTTTAAGTTTTTTCAAATCTTTTAGGTTTTTTGCACAATCAGAGATTGCGTCGCCGCTAAAGTTAGGGCGAAGGTATTTTAATAATCCTTGC
>CACXGY010000049.1 GCA_902767275.1 uncultured bacterium
CACTATTCACCTGATCCTAAGGTTTTTGCAGGTTGTGAAGGGTCTTATATGTATGACTCAAATGACACACCTTATTTAGATTTACAAATGATGTATTCGGCTTGTAATTTTGGGTATAGAAATCAAAGAATTAATGATGCGATATTAGATCAAATGAATACTATGCCGCAATTGTGTCCTAAATACTTGTATGATTACAAACCTATGTTGGCTAAGAAAATGGCTGATATGAATTACAAGAGATTTGGAGAAAAAGGCAGAATTCACTTTAATGTAGGTGGTGCTCAAGCAAATGAAGATGCTCTTAAAGTTATCAGAAACTATACAGGTCGCAATGCTGTGTTTGCTTTCCAAGGCGGATATCACGGCAGAACAATCGGTGCAACTTGTATGACATCTTCTTTCCGTTATAGAGAAAAATATGGTCATTTCGGCGATAGAGCACAGTTTATTCCGTTCCCATATTGTTTCCGTTGCCCTTACGGCATGAAATGTGATTCTTGTAATCATTTCTGTGTTAAACAAGTGGCTAAAATGTTTGAAAGTGAATATAATTCATATTACGATCCTAAGACAGGCGAATGTGAGTATAAGGCATTCTATTGTGAACCTATCTTAGGTACAGGCGGATATATCAATCCACCGGAATGGTATTTTAAAGAACTAAAACAAATTTTAGATGAACATAATATTATGTTCTGTGTTGACGAAGTTCAAATGGGTATGTTCAGAACAGGTAAACTTTGGGCAATTGAAAATTACGGTGTTACTCCTGATATTATGTCGTTTGCTAAGTCAATAACAAACGGTATGAACCCATTAGCAGGTTTCTGGGCAAAAGAAAAATTCGTTGCTCCTGATGTATTTACACCGGGTTCTGCTCACTCTACATATTGTTCTAACCCTATGGGGGTTCGTGCTGCTTATGAAGTAATGAGCATTGTGGAAGAAGATGAAAAAATGTTAGAAAGAGAAATCCCTATCAAATCAGCAAGATTTATGAACGGGTTGAAATATCTTCAATCTAAATATAAATCTATTGGTGATGTTGATGGTATCGGTTTCGCTTTGAGAATTGAACTTACTCAAAAAGACGGCATCACTCCTAACAGAGAATTGTGTGATGCTATGCAAGAAGAAGGGTTGAAGGGTGACTTGTCATACAACGGTAAGAAGTGTGGTCTTGTTCTTAATAACGGTGGTTTCTATAAGAACATTATTACTCTCGTTCCGCAATTGTATATCTCTAATGAAGAAATTGATATGGCAATTGATTTGTTTGATCAGTTATTCAGCAGATTGGATAAATAGTGTCATTAGACTTTGAACTATTAAATGAGGATAGAACTACAAGTCGTGCCGTGTTATTGTTTCACGGCATGACAGGTAGTCCGTACGAAATGAAAAAGTACGGACAGTTTTTGTGTTCTCAAGGTTATGATGTTTATTGCGATTGTCTTCCCGGACACGGGGATAAAGTAGAAGAAATTTACACGGTTTCTTATAAAGATTGGCTAAATCATGCGTATAAAAGATTTGAAGAACTTAAGGGTAAATATGATGAAGTATATTTATCCGGTTTATGTTTAGGTGCGGTTTTAGCAGTTGCTGTCGCTGAAAAATATCCGGATGATGTCACAGGTGTTGTCGCTCTTTCAACAACACTATTTTTAGACGGTTGGAGATTACCTTGGTATAAAATATTTATTCCTTTAGGGTTATCAAGCATAATTAGGTTTTATTATACTTATCCTGAATGTGAACCTCACGGAATTAAGAATGAACGCACAAGAAGTGTTGTTAAAAAATTGTTGGAAAAAAGTGATGTCGGGATGATGGATTTCCCTATGACTTGCATTTTTGAATTATTAAAATTATCAAGAAAAGTTCGTAATAAGAAGATGCTAAAAAAAGTTATTGCTCCGATTTTATTTATTCACTCGGAGGAAGATGATTTGACAAGTAAGAGAAGTGCTCAAGTCGTTTATAACGGGATTTCTTCTCTTGATAAAAATATGATTATCTTAAATGACAGTTATCATATGGTTTTGTATGATAATGAAAAAGAATATGTTTTTGATACAGTTAGCAAATTCTTTAATTCTCATTCCAAAGTAAAGGAGTGTGTACCATGTTAATGACTGTTTCAAAATTTTTATATGCTCTGACTGCTTTGGTTTTTGCCGGCATGATTATTTACGGTAAGTTATTTGTTTTCAAAAAAAGAAAACCTCAATTCGTTTCTGACTACTGTGCCACTATGGCTGGGATTTTAGGAGTATATACCGTGCTATCTATGTTGTTAGCCGGATTGTTTCCGTCTGCATCTGCAAAGATGTTTATGTTTGCATTTGCACTATCTCCTTTTGTAATCGGTTTGTTTGCTACTTATCATACTGAAAAATATTTTACTGTATTGCAGGTGCTATTACTGATTATTAGCACTGCGTATGTAGTTTTATAGTATATTTTTATTTTGAGGTTATTATATCTAGTATTTGGGAATGTATATGTTCTATGCTGTCGTTTCCGTTTATTAATTTTACTCTGTCAGGCTCAGATTTGGCGATGCATAAATAGCCTTCTCGTACTCGTTTGAAAAATTCTATACCTGCAGATTCCATTCGGTCTTTCTCTTTTCCTACTCTGGACATAGATGTATCAATATCAATATCAAAAATAAATGTTATATCAGGTTTTGTATTTCCTGTCGCTATATTATTAAGCATAGTTATTTCTTCTATATCAACTCCTCTGCCATAGCCTTGATATGCAATTGTTGAATCAGTATGTCTGTCACATAACACAATTTCTCCTCGTTCTATTGCAGGTTTGATTATTGTATCAATGTGTTGTGCTCTGTCTGCTAAAAATAAGAAACTTTCACAATTTGAGGATACTTCTCCGTTATAATTTAGTAAAATTTCTCTAAGTTTTTCTCCTAGCCCTTTCGCTCCCGGTTCTCTTGTTAACAGTACGGTTTTATTCTGTTTTTCAAAGTATTCCTTTAACAGTTTTATTTGCGTTGTTTTTCCGCAGCCGTCTATCCCTTCAAATGTAATAAATAAACCTTTTGACATAATATTTCCCTTTGCAATCTTTACCAAGATAACATAAAAAAGGTTCGTTTTCTATTATTTGATTTATGTTATAAAAATAACTTTGAGCATAAGTGAGTTTCAAAAGAATACTATCAAAGTTGTTATAGAATATCATTATTAAATTTTGTAAATATCATATTTACAAACGTTGTTTGTTTTTTTATATATGGTACACTATAATAAAATGTATGAAAGAGGTTAGCGAATGAAATATATAAATTATAAAAAAAATGAATTAGAACGTATTCATATATCGGATATAAAAGTGTCATTACCTGATTTAAAAAATACTAACAAAACTCAAACTGTTGCTAATTGGTTAATGAATAAGATTGATACAGGAATAGAAAACGGAAGTATAAAAGTAGGGTCATTATTGCCATCTAAGGCGGAACTTGCATATGCATTAGGTGTTAGTTTGGGTACTGTTCAAAATGTATTAAGGTTATTGGAGGACAAAGATTATATATATTCAAAACAATGTATCGGTTCAATAATCAAAGACAGAAAAGATCCTGAGTCTGATATTAGGAAAAGGACCTCTAAAAAAGATATTGCAGAAGAAAAAGTAAAACAATATATCAAAGAAAATTCTTTAAATATTGGAGATAGATTACCTGCGTCAAGAGCATTGGCAAGAGATATTGATATGACTTTAAATACAGTCAGAAATGCTGTCACAAAATTAGTATCAGACGGTATTCTTGAATATGGCTCAAAGCAAGAACTTATTGTAAAAGAAAATGAATTCAGTATTGATTCTACAGTTGATGAAGTTACGTTAGTCAATAAAATAAAAGAAGACTTAAAAAAATATATATGTGAAAACTTCAAAGTCGGGGATAGATTACCTACCCATAGTTCTTTAGTAAAGAAATTCAATGTCAGTATGAAAACGATACACAGTGCATTACAAATGCTTGTAAAGGAAGGAATGCTTCTGCCGAGAAGGGGTGCATACGGAACTGTAATCACGAACGTTTCTATGAATTCGGCTTTTGAGCCAAAACGAGAGTTTTCTATTTTTGCACCTGCACAAGAAACCGCTTATTATCATTATGAAAAGATTCAAAACAAGATAAAAAATATTATTATGGACAATTGTGATATAGGTTCAAAACTTCCGTCTATATCAGAATTTTCTCGAATACTTGATGTTAGCCCGAATACAATCCGTCGTGCGTTGCAAAATCTGGCAAAAGCCGGAATTGTTAAGTTTACAAGAGGAAGATACGGCGGAACATACGTTATAAATATGCCTGAGATTGAAGAACAGGCATTCAAATGGCTCGCAGTGAATCCTCAATACAAAAGAGTTAAAGTGTCAAAATAAGGTAGAGGACTCTATTAAAGATTATTAAAAACTCATGCATACGTTTGATATTTTAAATTAATACTTTACAAGGAGTTTTGATAATTGTATTATTAAAATAGGCTAAATTTGGATTGGAGCAGTTTTGGCAGACAAATATAAAATACAGGGTGGAAACCAATTAAAAGGGGAAGTATTAATAGGCGGGGCTAAGAACTCTGTTCTTAAACTCATGGCCAGTGCTGTTCTAGCAAAAGGCGAAACTAAAATATACAATGTCCCTGAACTCACAGACGTTGGCATTATGCTTGAAGTTATTAACGGGCTGGGTGTAAAAACATATCACAACAAAGAAGAAAAATCTGTTACTATTGATGCAACAGATATAACATCTATAACTGCTCAATATGAATATGTTAGTAAAATGAGAGCCTCATTTATAATTTTAGGAGCATTAGTATCAAGATGTAAAGAGGCTATTGTTGCTTTACCGGGAGGTTGTGCTATAGGTGAGCGTAGAGTTGATTTTCACATTAAAGGTTTGGAATCTCTAGGAGCAAAAATAAAGATTGAAAACGGTTATGTACATGCTAAAGCAGCAAAACTTGTCGGAACTGATATTTATCTTGATATCCCGTCAGTTGGGGCTACTGAAAATTTGATGTTGGCTTCTATTTTAGCAGAAGGTTCGACAAGAATTCAAAATGCGGCACAAGAGCCTGAAATTATTGATTTGGCAAATTTCCTCAATACAATGGGAGCAGATGTCGTAGGGGCAGGAACTTCTGAAATTGTAATCAACGGGGTTAAGCAAGATGATTTGCATCCGATTGAATACACAACTATTCCTGACAGAATTGAAGCAGGTACGTTTATGTCTGCTGTTGCGGGTACAAGGGGTAAAGCAATTATAAGAAATGTTTATCCTGCACACCTTACATTCTTTACCGATAAATTAATAAAAATGGGTGCAAATATTAAGTTGATTGAACCTACTGCGATAGAAGTTTCATGTAAAAACAGAATGAATTCTGTTAATTTTGTTACTCAACCGTATCCGGGATTCCCTACAGATTTACAATCTATGGCTATGGTATTATTGTCTATGGCAAATGGAGTTGGGATTATAACAGAAAGTTTGTACGAAAACAGGTTTATGCAAGTACAACATTTGTTAAGAATGGGTGCAGATATACATCAAGATAGAAATCATGCTATTATAAAAGGGGTTAAGCGATTAACCGGTGCAACAGTTGCAGCAAGTGATTTGAGGGCAGGTGCTTCGCTTGTTGTAGCAGGATTAATGGCAAACGGAACGACTATTGTAGAAAATCTTCATCATGTTGATAGAGGTTATGAAAGATTTGATGAAAAACTTAGAGCATTAGGTGGTAATATTATCAGATATAATGACGAGAGTGCAAACGAAGAATTGAGGGTGCCGAATGAGTCACGTTTATAAAAGATGGTATGATCATGATCCAAAGTTGTTAGAAGTTATTGAATTACTCAAAAATTATCAGGATGAACTTCTGGAACAAGCGGAACAATTCTTAAAAAAACTTGAGGAACAGGTTTCAAAAGAAGCAATTGACCATTTTTATGAATTAATTAAACCTGTAAACGGGTGTCGTTGGTATGATAAGAATCCTACAATTTCTAAAACAGTTGAAATCTTACGAGTTGTACCACCGGAAGTACAACGTGCCTGTGCAGAAAGATTTATATCTGCCTTAAAAGAAATGGGTATAGATTATCAAAGTCCTAATTCTGTTGACTAAATTTGCTCCCCGATTTTGTCAAATATTTTCTTTATAGGGATATATAAATTTTCTATAGTTTCACAGTCGTCCATTTCCAGAGTTATTATTGGAAGGTTCCTTTCTATACCTGCATATGTTCCAAAACTGCCGGGAGTCGGATATCCTATACTCGGCTCAACAGGATAGCCGATTATTTCTGAAATTTCTTTTGCCAATTCTTTTGCAGGCCCATCATAATTAACTATTTTATACGGAGTGTGTAGTGTAATAATATCTTTAGGTTTATATTTTTCTATTATATCTATTACAAATTGAGTTTCTATTTCACTTGCAGGGTTTATACCACCCCAATAGTTATCTTTTTCCGTCAAAGCCCAATTCTTAGTAGGGAAATTCCTATTTATATCAACTCCTCTAGAGTTAACCCTTGTGCATAATAATTTTCCGTCAGGATTAAGACATGGAATAAATAATATTTTTTTATTGTCAACGTCTTCAATATACTTATTTATTAGTTGTTCTCCTTGATATTCATCTCCGTGAACAACTCCTATAACAAGCGTTAAATTTGTGTATTTTTCGATAACAGATAATCCGCACAAGGAAATAATATTCCCTTGTGCGGTTATTGTATTTTCTAGAATTTTATAATGTTCTTTCATTATTTTCCTGCCGGTACTGTTTCTTTAGGTTGTTTTGCAGATTTTAATGCGGCATTTCGTTCTGCTGCAAGTTTTTTCATCTTTAACTCTATTTGTACCGGATTAAAGGATTCATCTACATATTGAATTACAGCGTGAGATTTAAGGTTAGTTAAATACATCTCCAGTGCTTTTACTTGTTCTTGTGCTGCTAAATACATTTTGATTTGTTCTTTGACTTTTTCATACGGTTGTTGTCCTGCAGCCATTCTATCCGTAACTTTTATTATGTGAAATCCGTATGGAGTTTGAACAACATTGCTTATTGTATTTGGTTTTTGCTTAAATGCCGTATCAGCAAAAGATTTAACCATATCTTTATGTGCAAAAAATCCTATATCTCCGCCATTTTTTGCTGATAAAGTATCATCTGATTCATCTCTTGCGATTGCCTCAAATTTTTCAGGAGTTGTTTTTATTTGATTTGCGATATCTTGTGCCTTTTGATAGCGTTCTTTCATTATTTCTCCTACTTTCGCATTCAAATCAACTTCTGTCATAGATGTGTTTTTCTCTCTTAACTTTTCTTTGATTTCCATTGGATTTGCTGACACCAAAATGTGTGATGCTCTAACCTTTTCAGGATATTTGAATTTTGCAACATTCTTATCGTAGAATGTTTTTGCTTGTGAATCTGTGATATTTACAGGATGGATAACTTCCACAAGTTTTTTCATTTGGATTTCTTGTTTTAATTCTCTTTCGAGTTGAGAATTTGAAATTCCGTTTTGTTTTAAAATTTCATTGAATTTTTCTTTAGAACCAACCTTGTCAATCATTTTTTGACGTTCACGCTCTGTATCTTCTTTGGTTACAGATATATTACGTCTTTCTAACTCTTGTCGAATAAGTTCTTTAACTATTAAGTCGTTAACAACTCTGTCTTTTACCATTAAGTACATCAGATTGTTTTCATCTTCCGGAATATCAATTCCCATTTGTGCCAATTGTGAATTTTTTGCAGCATTTTGATATGCTTCTTCATATTGACCTCTTGTGATTGATTGGTTATTTATTTTAATAACCGCACCATTTTTTAATCCGCATCCTGAAAATACTACTGCGGATGCTAATAATGTTAATAAAGCCTTCTTCATTAATTTATCCCCTTATCAAATTCATTACGTATAACTTCTATATCATAAAACAAATCTATCAGAATGTTAAATACTTCATTAAAGTTCATAACTGAGTTATTCAAAAGTAAAATTGAATTTGCATTTTCAACTGATTTTGGTGCTGTTGTGAACTTAATATATTTAGTTATTTCTCTCGGTAGTTTTGTTTGCAAAATTCTCCACTCTGCTTGAGTAAACGGAGTATAAATTCTTATATTATCCATTGTTTCCCGAATAGAGGAAATTCCGACTTTTGTACCGGCAAGACGGATTTGAACAAGTTTTATAAGATTAGACACTTCTTCAGGAATTTTAGAGAATCTATCTTTCCATTCTGATTCTATATATCCGAGTTCTGTTTCATTATGAACATCGGCAAGTCGTTTATATTCAATCATTTTTTGTTCTTTTGAACCTACCCATTCATCAGGGATATATGCGGTAATATTGATATCAACTATAGTCGGAGTTTTCTTTTCAACAACTTCGCCTTGTAATTCTTTTACGGTTTCATCTAAAAGTTGGCAATAAGTATCAAATCCGACATTAACCATGTGTCCGTGTTGTTTTGTACCGAGAATGTTTCCGACTCCACGGATTTCAACATCTCTCATTGCAATTTGATAGCCGCTGCCGAGCGATGAAAATTCTTTTATTGCCATTAGTCTTTGATATGCTTCTTTGGTTAAATTTTTATTATTTTTGAAGAAACAATAACAGTATGCTTGCCTGTCAGAGCGACCTACACGACCACGCAACTGATATAATTGAGCCAATCCGAATCTGTCTGCATCATGAATTATCATTGTATTTGCATTTGGTATATCAAGTCCGTTTTCAATAATAGTAGTGCAGAGCAAAATATCATATTCGTGTTCTTCAAATCCCACAATTACGTCTTCTAACTGGCTTTCGGATAATTGCCCATGACCTATTCCGATTCTTGCATTAGGAACAAGTTCTTGCAGTTGAAGTTTGAATTCTTCGATTGTTTCAACTCTGTTGTATAAATAAAAGACTTGTCCATCTCTATCAAGTTCATGAGTAATTGCATTTTTTACAGTTTTAGGGTCATAGGCACCGACAAAAGTTTTCACAGGGAGTCTGTTTTTCGGAGGGGTTGATATAACAGACATGTCTTTTATACCGGAAAGTGACATATACAAGGTTCTTGGAATTGGAGTCGCAGACATAGAAATGATATCTATGTTTTCTCTAAATTGTTTTAATTTCTCTTTATGTCTTACCCCGAATCTGTGTTCTTCATCTATCACAAGAAGCCCTAAATCTTTAAAAGTAATATTATCTTGGAGTAGTCTGTGAGTTCCTACAACAACCTCGCATTTCCCAAGTGCCATATTTTTAAGAGTTTCTTTTTGCTCTTTTGCGGATCTAAAACGGCATAAAAGTTCTACATCAATATTATACGGTTTAAAACGTTCTGAGATTGTTTGATAATGTTGTAATGCTAAAATTGTTGTTGGTGCAATCAAGGCAACTTGTTTCCCTGATGTAACAGCCTTAAACATTGCTCTCATTGCAACTTCTGTTTTTCCGAATCCGACATCACCACATATTAGTCTATCCATCGGATTTATATTTTCCATATCAGATTTCACTTCGTTTATTGCACGCATCTGATCAGGTGTTTCCGTGTATTCAAACGCTTCCTCCATTTCAACCTGCCATGATGAATCAGGGTCAAATTGGATGCCTTGTTGCATTTTTCGTTTTGCATATAACCGGAGTAAGTCATACGCTACGGTTTCAACCTCTTTTTTTACTCTTGATTTTGTTTTTTCCCAGTCTGAACCACCCATTCTTGACAGTTTTGGTCGAATTGCACCGGCTCCTCTGTATCTGCAAAGTAAATTTATTTGTTCTGCTGGAATATGAAGTTTATCTTTATTTGCGTATTCTATTGTTAAATAATCTTTTAATTGTCCGTCTAATTCTTGTTGGGTTAATCCTTGGTATATTCCTACGCCATGGATTGTATGTACTACGTACTCTCCAGGTTGAATATCGTTTATGTTTTCTATATATTCTGCCTTTTCTTTATGATAAGAACGTTTGGTTGAGGTTACGTTTTTATTTCGTTTGTTAAAAAGTTCTTTATCTGTAAGAAGTATAAATTTTTCTTCTTCTATAATTGTTCCTGATGAGGATATATTATCTACGTATTCCACGTTAAAAATTTCATAACAGTTTAAAACCTCTTTTACACGCTCCGGATAATTTGTCGCTATAATTATTTCATAATCACGCTTTGTATGAAGCCAGTCAGCAAGTTCTTCCATATTTGCATTAAACGATTTTACCGTCTGCCCGTTCAAATCCACTACTTCATCAAATTCACTATCTAAAAAATTATTTAAGCCTATTTTTATAAACGAAGCAGTGCTGTTTGTAAAATCTTTGAACGGAATATGATTTTTGTCCTTTAATTCATATATGATTTGAGTTTTTAAATTTTCCGCATAATGCTGTTCAAGTGAGTCGTCTATATATTGATATTTTGTGTAGATTTCGGTTTTTTCATCGAAAACAATAATATAGTCTTTTAAATAATCTAAAATACCTACTAAATTATTATTAAAATAACTTTCATAGACCTCTATTCCTTCAAAATATTTTTCTTCAGTTAATTGTTCTCTCAGTTCTTCAGGAAAATCTTTAGGAGGTTTATCAGGAAGGATAAATTTAAACATTGGTAAAATATCGACATTTTTGATTTTTTCAATTGAACGCTGTGTTTCTTTATCAAAATATCGTATATCTACTATTTCATCTCCCCAAAACTCAATACGAATCGGATTTTTATCAAGTGAATACACATCTGTTATATCTCCTCTTATGCTGAATTCTGAAATATCATTAACCATTGTAGAGCGTTTGTAACCTAATTCCATTAGTCGATTAAGCATTTCTTTTTGTGAAATTTCATCTCCTATTTTTAATGAGAGTTTTGTTTTATTAAAAAATTCCTTTGTCGGAAACTTTTCAAGCAATGATTTTATCGGAGTAATAACTAAATTCGGTTGTGTCATTAATATTTCTATCTGTTTTGAATAATCATATTTATTAACATTTACCCCTTCATATACAGAAGTGTTTTGATATGGAAAAATATCGGATTTGATGTTAAATAATGAGTCCAGATCACTTTGATACTTTAATGCAAATTGTTCTGTAGATGTGATAAATAAAACCTTTTTCTTTGAAAATTCTAATATTTTTTTTATTGATAATAATCTTAAAAAAGAAGTTAATCCCGTAACACAAAAGGAACAGGAGTTTTTTATATAAGATTCAAAGTTTTTGAACAAGTGAGAATTTTCGAGTTTCATAATATATATAATAAATGGAACATATCAAATTGTATATAATCGGTTGTGTTATAAAAAATAAAGAACCTCGATTTTACTCGAGGTTCTTAGTTCTTTGATTATTCGGTTTATTTATCTTTTATGCTACTGCATTTGAATATGTTGATAAGATTTGTTCTTGTTGTGCTTTAGGAAGAGAGTTGAAGTATTGTTTTTCTTCAGAGTTTAGTTGAGAGAAGAATCTTGCTTCCGGAGTTGATCCGAATTGTCTTCCTGTGATACCTACTGTTAACCAAGCGGTTGGGTCATTTTTGTAGTTTTTGTTGTTTGCGATGATTTGTCTGCCGAATTCGTTTGCTACGTGTTGTCTGTATCCGCCGCCTTTTGCTGCACTTATTTTGTCATTTATTTCGGCTATGATATTGTTTCTGTTTTCAATTTCTGCTTTTACTTTTGGATTTGGATTTTCTGTTTCGCTGATTCTTTTTAAGAATGCTTCTTCTGCCTTGAGTTGTACTTCTAATTGATTTGAATTTGGTAAGAAACCTTGTTTAGTTTTTAATGTTGCGATTTCATCTTGAAGTTTTGCGATTTTTGCTGTATCTGGTTTCTTTGCTTTATTTGCTGCTTCTAATTCTTTTGTTTTAGTTTGTAATTGATCTCTGAGTGCTTGTGCTTCTGAGGTACGTCTGCTTAATGCACCTTTTTGAGCATTTACTTTACTTTCAAGTTGAGAGATTTGAGCGTTGATTTTGTCTTTTTGTGCATCTGTTGTTGCTTTTGTTAAGTTTTCTTTAAGTGATGCTAATTCTGTTTCATTTTCTTTTATTGCTTTGTAACCTTCTTCGTATGAAGTTGCTTTGTTGATTTGTTCAACTCCTTCACGTTTTGCTTGGAGTTCATCAAGTTTTGTTTGTTTCGCTTTATAAGCATCTGATTTTTTATCAATACCTTTCATTTCTTTTTTCAAAGATGCTTCTTCTTTTTTCATTTCTTTAACATCGTTTGCGATTTTAGTGTTTGTACCGTAAATTGTTTCGTTGAAGTTTTTGGATACTTGATCTTTGAATGCGGTTTTATTTGCTTTGAAGTTTTCTGACACTGTGTCTTTAGCAGTTTTTAAGTTTTCTACGATTCCTGCGTTAGAGTTATATGATACACCTTTGAAGTTACTTGCGACTGCATCTTTAGATGTTTTAAATACTGATTTTACTGCTTTCGATGCTCCATCAATACCGTTAAATTGTTCAACACTTTCGCCTGCTGCTGCAGCATTTGATTTTGCAACTGCTTTAGCACCTGTTATTGCTAATCCTGTGGCTACAGTATTTGAACCTAATGACTGCCATGCTGCTTCTGCTTCTGCATCTGTGTCTGCAGTTACTATATCATAAGCGGATTTTGCCATTCCTAAACCTGAAATGCCGACACCTGCTGCTGCGATTATTGCAGGAACTGCCGTACCTGCTGTTAATATACATGTTGCACCAACTGCTGCTGCGATTGCTGCTGTTTTTAATGTTTGTCCGATACTGAAGTTTCCGTTTTCGTCAGTGAACATTCCTGTAAAGAATTTTACTCCGCCTTTTACTAAATTCTTTAATGCTCCAAATATTCCGATTTTTCCGTCATCTTTGTTTAACTTTGTTTCGGCTTTTCTGTTTCCTTGAAAACTTATTGTGTTATCACCTGTTTTTGTGATTGTTGCCGGTTGTGTTTGATAGTTGTTGTAATAATTTTGTGGATAATTGTAATACCCGTTGATACCTGTTGTCATAATTCCTCCGTGTTTTTTCTTAACTCTTACTTGTAATAATATGTGTGTTGTAATACTCTGAATTTGTGTTTTTCGTAAATTTTGCAACAAGAACTAAGCCGTCTAAAAGACAGTCTTTTTACCTATCCCATCGCTTTACTTATCCTAATCTTTTTAGTTGTTGTTAGTATCTAATTACCAAAGAGCAATTTGTACTTAACATAGTCGAGATTTTTGTAATCAATATAATTTACATCTTAATTCCCGTACTAATATAAAGTTTTTTTTTATTTAAGAATTGCCTTTTATATTTAAAATTTTTTAAATATATTACTATTATTGCGTTTTACCGCTTTACATTTTGTTACATTTTGCAATATTGAAAATTTATTTATACATTTTGTAAATATTTAATGAAAATTACGCAATAAATTTTATTCTTTAATTTTAATATCGATGTGTAGAACGGAGTTAATATGACTGTTAATTTCCAAAGTATCAACAACAACAACTATAAAAATGTCAGAAGTTTGGATATTCATTCGAACAAAAGTGCTGTTTGTTTTGGTAACAAGACTCCGAAAACAGATGAAATTCATATATCATCAAAAACTAAAAAAACAGAACTTTCAACTTTTCAAAAAGCACTTGTTGCGGCAGCCTCTATTGTTTCAACTGCGGCTATATGTATAGCAATTATTAAAAAGCCGGATGAAATGCAAAAGTTGAGAAAAGGTTTTTCACATTTAAAAGGGAACAATGCTTTTGTAGAGGAGAGTGCTAAAAAATATTCTAATGCAGTTGAAGAAATGGTTTCTGCCGGAAAAGAAGATTATAATATTATGCTTGAAAAAGTAAAAAGTCTGTTAAAACCTTGTAAGGAAGATTTAGTTCCATCTGACGGAATAGTATATCACGGTACATCAATGGAAAATGCTAGTAAAATAGGTAAAACAGGTATAACTCCTTATGCTCCGTCTGAACACGGAGCAGAATTTGGAAGGGCAATTTATACAACCCCTGATAAACGTGTAGCAGACTATATCTCAACTGAATATAATTTTAACGGAGTGGTTTTACCTTTCAAACTTAATACAAAAAATATAGCACATGTAAGTCAAGATACAATTGTTCAAATGCATAAAATAACAACTGATTATTATATAAAATATGCACCGAAAACCCAATCCTTTGCTGATTCAGGAGTAGAACTTCCTACTTTTGCAGATAATCTGATTGCTTCTCTTGGGACATCTTCCGATAATTTAAAATTTTTAAAAGAAACAAGAGCAATTATGATGAACAGATTATTCAGAGATGCAGGATATGATGCCGCATATATGGAAAAAGCAATCGAAAGTGATGTAAAACCATTGTTTGGAGCAAAAATAACTGATACCTTAGAAAAAGAAAAGGGTATTAACCAATCTCAGATTGCAATATTTGATGGCACAAAAATTGAGGCATTACCTGAGATGTTTACAAAAGGTAAAAAAATAGAATAATTACAAATTTTAATTTGTTTTTTATTAGTTCACATAATTATTTTTGTTGATTGTTTTTATTAGAGTTATCACGGTGTTGTGCGTGGAAAAAATTACTCATTCTGTCAGATAAACCGACATTTTGTATCATCATATTATATTTTTGAATTTCAGCAATATTTGAGGATTCTTCCAGTAAATCACGTTCTTTTTTTATTGATATTTTTTTTGTAGATTTATTATCTGTATTATCGCTATCTTGTGCGAGTTCTTCGGAATATTTTTCATCAAGTTTTCTGATGATTAAATCAATATCATTGTCAGTCATAATAGAATATTGAGCCCCTATTTGTCTGACAGATTTCCCTGCAGGAAAGGTATACAAGCACTGAATAGAAAATTTGTCATTCTCTGATAAATCAACAACACCGTATCTGTGCGGTGTAAACATGATATCAGTATCATAAGGACTATGCCCTAATCCTAAGCCGTGACCTATTTCGTGTAATATAGTGTGATATACTTCAGCCTCAGAATTGTATGCTTGATGAATTTTTCCGTCTGTTAGTCCGATTGAAACTTCCGCACCATATAATCTTTGCAGGTTATCATAATTATATTGGCAATGCCCCAGTGCTTTTCTGTCTACCCTTCTCCAGTCAACATTTAACTGAGAATTATACAGCGATTCAACAATATGAAATTTTACTAATCCTTCCGATGCTTTCTCCCACGTATTCAATGCTTTAACGACAAGTTTTCTGTATGCCATATCTTCGCCTTGCTTTGAATAAAATTTCATCGGAGCGATATATACACTAATCGGCATTCTTACCCATCTGAGTAAATATCCGTTCCTTACACTTTCATTAAGATAACTTTTTATTTCCATACTTTTATTGTATAATAAAAAATGCTCGGAAAAAATACTAAAATTTTGAGGAGGAAATTTTATGAATATTATGCAAATGATGCAGCAAGCACAAAATATCCAAAAAAAATTAAAAGACGTTCAACAGGAATTAGCAAATTCTGAAGTTGAAGGAGAATCACTTGGGGGAGCAGTCAAGGTTATATGTGACGGTCAAGGTAAGTTTAAATCTATAAAATTATCGGCTGAACTTATCAATCCTGAAAATCCTGAAGCAGTAGATGAAGATACTATTGAAACGTTAGAGGATGCAATTATTACAGCCATAACTCAAACTTCGCAAAAAGCAACTAATGAAATGGAAGCAAAAATTAAATCAGTAACCGGCGGTATTAGTATTCCGGGGTTATGCTAATAGTATTGTTTAAAAGAGATTGATATGATTTATCCAAAACCAATAGCAACATTGATTGAATACTTTCAAAAATTTCCGTCAGTAGGTCCAAAATCAGCACAAAGAATGGCTTTTCAAATATTAAAAATGCCTATCGAAGAAGTCAGACGTTTTGCTGATGCAGTTGTTGATGCAAAGACTCAGACTTGTGCTTGTGAAATTTGCTTTAATCTTTCTAATACAAGTCCTTGCGAAATATGTCAATCAACTAAACGTGACAGAACTACAATTTGTATTGTTGCAGAAACAAAAGATTTGATTGCTATTGAAAAAACAAACGAATATCACGGATTATATCATGTTCTGCAAGGCTTAATCTCCCCAATGGAAGGTATTGGTGCTGATGATATAAGGATAAAAGAATTATTAAAAAGATTGGCTGAGGATAGTATACAAGAGGTTATCCTTGCTCTTTCTCCTTCTGTAGAAGGAGAGGCAACAAGTTTATATCTGACAAAATTAATAAAACCGTTTGGGATAAAAATTTCCAGAATAGCATTTGGTCTTCCTGTCGGTGCTGATATAGAATACGCTGACGAAGTTACGATTGCTAAGGCGATTGAAGGTCGAAGGGAACTGTAAAATTATACAATCGTCGAATATCAAAATTTTAGTAATAAGAAAAAATGTATTATGTCTAAAACAATTCTTGAAATAAATAATTTATGTGTTGAATACAAAACGGCAAAAATAAGCGAAGAAAAAATTGTTAAGGCCGTAAACGGAGTATCTTTAGTAATAAAAGAAGGCGAAGTTTTTGCAATCGCAGGCGAGTCAGGATGCGGAAAATCAACTATGGCAAAAACAATTATGAAACTCGTTAATCTAAAATCAGGAGAAATTTTGTTTCTCGGGGATAATATAAATAATTTTTCAAAAAATAATTTAAAAGAATACAGAAAAAATGTTCAAATGATTTTTCAAAATCCATATTCCAGCCTTAATCCTAAGATGACAATAAGAAAAATTTTATCTGAACCATTAATTATTAATACTAATTTATCGAAATCAGAAATAAACGAACGAGTTGAATACATTATTCAAAAAGTCGGATTGAATGCAAGTCATTTAGAGTTATATCCTCATGAGTTTTCCGGCGGACAAAGACAACGAATAGCAATTGCAAGAGCATTAATGCTTAAACCTAAACTTATTATTGCGGATGAACCTGTTAGTGCGTTAGATGCAAGTATTCAGGCACAAATATTAAATATGTTGAATGACTTGAAGAAAGAATTCAATTTGACTCTATTATTTATCTCTCATGATTTGAGCGTTATAAAATTTTTATCCGATACGGTTGCTATTATGTATATGGGCGAAATAGTTGAAATAGGAAAAACCGATGAAATATTTACTCATCCCGCACACCCTTATACAAAAGCGTTACTGGAGTCAGTTCCTAAGTACGGGAAAACATCTGAAACCATGCTATCAGGCGATATTCCTGCAGAGTTACCGGAAGGTTGTAAATTCTCATCAAGATGTAAATATACATCAGATAAATGTGATTTATCTTGTCCTGAATTTGTTAATCTTACAGATACTCATAAAGTACGATGTATACTTTAATTATTAGCCTTCTAAAGATTTAAAGAATTCACTGTTTGCATCAAGAGTTGCTTGAGATGCTCTTATTGAATATAAAGGTTTGTTTGAGAACACTTTTCTTGCTGCATTTTGAATATCTTCTTTTGTAATTGTATCAACTAATTCGTATTGTTGGTTTATTTCATCTAAACCGTTTGCAGAATTAATTCCTTGCGAAAGTGTTGTAACCTTATCTACTTGAGTATCTGTTGATTCCAATAAATGACGTTTAAAATTCAACTTGGCAGTTTCAAGTTCTTTATCAGTAAATTCCCCTGCTGTCATTTTATTTATTTGTCTGTGGAATCCGTTTATAGATTTTTGCACATTGTCATAACTTTTAAGATCAGGACTATCAGTAGTCGTTAAAATTCTACAAGTTAAAGTTGATGCTTCAAACGGAGAAATATTAAGTGCAGAATGTACGCTGTATGCGAGTTTTTCTTTTTCTCTTAAATTATTAAATAAACCTGTTTCATCACCGCTTGAAAGTATACTGTTCATTATTTCATAAGTAACCATTTCTTTTGGAGTATGTTTTAACGGGAATTTATATGCTTGGACTATATCAGCCTGAGCAGTACTTGCCGCATCTGTTATAACCTTACTCTTTTCTGTCGGAATATAGTCATTGAATACTTTTGTATCTAAATCTTTTCCGTCTACAAGCGTAACGAGTTCATTATTGATAACATCTTTAATATTTGGATATTTTTCCATCGGAACACTAGCAACAAATGTCATTCCGCCTCTATCAGAAATGTATTGATATAATCCCATAACTTCTCCGAGAGTAATATTATCAACGTTATTCAAAATGTCAGCATTCGAATAACCTCTTGGAGTATTAGGGAATAATTCATTCTTTAAGTTGTCAAAAGCATTAGGTTGTGCTGTTAAGAAATCATTTTTTACTTGGCGTTTTGCTTTTTCTAAAGATTCTTCTGTTAGTTCAGGACTAAATAAAGTATCTTTCATATATTCCATTGCCGGAATAATATTTTTAGCAGGTAATTCTGCTTCTGTATAGATATAATTTCCGCTTGAGCCTGAATACATTGAAATATTATTTTTGTCTAATACTTCTGCCATATTTGCAGAACCTCTTATCATCATATCCGATAAGACTTCCATAACACCCGGTTTAACATTAGCAGGAGCAGAGGTTGTTAAATATGATGAAAAAGTTGCGATATCATTTTCTGAATTGATTAATGCTATGTTAACTTTATTATTTAATGTATAATAATCTACTTTATCCATTTTTAAAGGCATTTTTTTGTTAGTTTCATTTTTCAGTCCTTGAGTACCTTTGAAACTAATGCTTTGTGCCATAGAATGTTTTTCTTTTATTGTATCAATATTTGTTTGTTCAGGGTGTATTACGGCTATGGAAGTTTTGTTAATATCGTAATATTTATGAACAGCATTAACTAAATCATCCGCAGTCATATTATCTATTGTTTGCATTACATCTGTGCAAGCCTCAAGATTACCGTTAAGGGCATTTTGTCCGATGAAATAGTTTAAACCTTCCATATCTTCATATCTGTGTTCATATTGCATTTTTAAGCCTGTTTTTATGATATCCATTTCTTCTTCGGTCGGCTTTTTAAAATTAGCCAATGTGCTAAAAATAGATTTAAGTGCAATTTCTGAATTTTCTTCTGTTGCATCATACTTAAGACTTAATAATGTTCCGTCATTTGCATCCGTTCTGATTTTATCTTTAGTGGCGGTTACGTTAACATTATAGTTTTCTAATGCTTTTTTAGATACGGATTTATTCTTATTGAACAGGTAATGATTAAGTGCTTCTATTTCAATATTACCTTTTGTGTCATTGTTTGCAGGTCCTTGAAAACAAAGAACCCCTGTTGTTGCAACTGCCTTTGGAGAAATGATATCACGTCTGACGGTATGTTCTATCGGATTAAATTGTTCTTTTCTTCTGTCAGGATTTTGAGGATTTTCTCCTTTAAAATTCTTTGCTATAATCTCAATTGCCTCATCAGGATTAACATCTCCTGTTACAACTGTTGTCATATTTGCAGGGAAGTAATTATTTTTGTAATAGTCCATTACTTTTTTACTGTCGACATTCATTATATTATCAACTGTACCTGCAACGATATCATCAGATGAGGTATTTATATTGTATAAGTTTTTAATTGCTGCATTTGATGCAATACAATCAGGCATGTCGCTATACATGTTTATTTCTGACGTAACAGGTCCATGTTCTTTGTTTGTCATGGAATCTGACATTTCTAAATTATTCATCATAGAGGATTGCATTTTTACTATAGTTTCGAAATCCTCTTTATTGAATTGCGGAATTGAGATAGTATAGTTTGTTTCTGCGAAGTTTGTTGAAGCGTTTGTGTTTCCGCCGAGTTCATAAACTTTTCTGAAAACATCGCCTACACCCAATTTCATAAATCCGTTTGTACCTTTTGTGCCGTTGAATGCCATGTGTTCACAAAAATGGCTTATTCCTCTTTCGTCATCTTTTTCATTCATAGAACCGGTATTAACATAAGTGTTTAATACTGTTGAGGATGTTTCTTTAGGTGCTATATAAACCTTTTGACCATTGTTTAATTTATAACAATGTATTTCTTGCCCGTTTGAAAGTTTTGCAACTCCTGTTTTTTGATAACCTATAGGTACTGATACATTATAATCAGGAGTAACATCAGAAAGTTGTTTTACTTCTTGTTGTATTTGTTGATTTTGTATTTGACCATCTGTTTGTTCAGGAGTATTCCCTTGGACCATTGGGGAACGTTCTACTCCTTTAAAATTGTTTAAATAAGAATTGTTATAACTATACATATTTATTTTTCTCTTTTTCTTAAGTGAATTCTTTTATATAACGTTTCGTAAAAAAATTTTTTGCGTATTATAAACAAATTGTTACAAAATATTCCTTGAGTGACAATCTGTCCCTCCTGTTTTTATAAGGTTGTACTTTTCTGCGATTTTCTTTACTGTGTCTGCCGTATGGAATTTAATGAATTTGCGATGACGTTGATATGGATAAAATACTTCAATTCCGTCTAATCCAATATTAATAAGACTTTTAACGAATTTATCCAAATCCAAAGCCCAACAGCATGCCGGATGAGCAAGTACAGCAATGCCACCTGCTTGATGGATTGCTTCTATAAGTTTTTTTACGTTTCTTCTTGCAAAAATTCGTACTATATCTGATTCTGTTCCTTTTTTAGATTTTGCCATGAATTTATTTAAAACAGGATTTTCCACATCTATACCGTATGCAAGAAGATGCATAAACACATATCCATACCAGCAATCAAATTCTACAGCAGGAATTAAAAGTTTATCTCTATATTGTTTATGCCCCTCAACTGTATTATGGTCACATATTGCAATTTTTCTGTATCCGAAATCTCTTGCCTGATTTATAATGTCATCAAATTCCGCATTTCCGTCAGAATATTTTGAATGTATATGTAAATTAACAAAATCAAAGTACTCATCTTCGTTAAAACTATTTATTAAATCTTTTATTTCTTGATTATTTTTACTCATAATTCCATGCTTTAGTTTACAATTAGATTTTATAGTAATAAAATTATACTATAAAGAGGGGTAAATATAAAGAATGTCTTTATTGTTTATCATAAGCATATAAAAAATATAAAGGAATTATGGGTAGAAAAGGAAATTCAATATTTGAAATATTTTTGCAATCAGTAGGTTTATATTTTACAAATATAGACAGATTTGTTTGGTATATGTTGTTTCCTGTATTGGGACAGTTAGCAGGATTTGTATTAACCTTTCTTGTTATATATTATTATACTGAGTACCAAACAATGATATTGTCTGCAATTCCCGCTTTAACTACTCCTTTATCTATGCATATAGCACTTGGAGCAGTATTATTTCCTATAATATTAATATGGTGTAAATCTTTTTGGGAGTATATGGTTGCATATTCTGCCGTTAACTCTATGACAGAAAACATGCTAAAATCTGAGAGGGTATATGATTTCCCTGCACATACGATGATGATTACAAGAAGGTGGGTTTCATATCTTGGGGTTTGTATATTATTCTTAGGATTGCTCCTGCTTTCTTCTACAATAATTTTTACGGGATTTGCATGGGTTCTTCTTATTTATTATGCTTTCGTTTTTCAAATATTTATGTTTGAGCCTGAATTATCGCCTGTTGATTGTTTTAAGCGAAGTTCCTCTTACGTTCAAGGGAATTTTAAAAAAACATTATTTATGATTATATTAATAGGCGGTTTAACATACGTTATTCTTCCTCAAATAGTACTTACATTCCTTGAAACCGTTAAAGGTATAAATTATATCAAAGATTTAATCGTACCGTTTATATCCGTTCCTTCTTTGGATTGGTTAAATATGGTACTGTCTGCAATGGGGCTTAAGCAGATTATGCCGGTTCAAGTAGCATTGTTTATATCAAGAATAACCATATATATTGTTGTAATCCAATTGTTACTTCCGTTAAGGGTTATATGTATGTGTTTATGGTACAAGAATTTTTACAATGATGCAGGTGCTATGAAGAAAATAGACGATAGAATATTAGACAGAGCCGGTGCAAAAAAGCAGAAAAGAAAATAATAAATGTTTGTATGTAAGAATTGTAAATCTACAGATAAATTTGAGTTGATGTTTTCTCCTGAATATCATGGGAGTAAAAAATTTTCTCATACATATAATCCAAACAACGAAATAGAAATAACGGTTGACGGATATACTTTCGTTCCGGATTTAATGTTTATGAACCAATTTGCGGTATGTAAATATTGCGGTCAAATATATATGTGGGATTACGAGGACAATTATCAAAATAAAAACAGGAGTTAAATAAATGAGAACAAATAACAGAGCGAATAATGAATTACGACCAATTAAATTTACAAAAAATTTTACAAAACACGCATTAGGTTCAGTGTTAGTTGAATTTGGCGACACAAAAGTTATAACGACGGCTTCAGTTGATTATAAGAAGCCAAAATGGATGGAACAGGAGGATAACAGAGGTTGGGTTACTGCTGAATACTCTTTGCTTCCTTCTGCTACTAACACAAGATGTTCAAGGGAAAGAAGCAAGGTATCAGGCAGAACTCATGAAATTCAACGTTTGATTGGTCGCAGTATGCGAGCATGCGTTGATTTAACAAAGATGTCTGATATAACGATTACAATTGATGCCGATGTAATACAAGCAGATGGCGGTACTCGTACGGCAAGCATTTGCGGAGGCTTTTTAGCATTAAAAGATGCTGTTGAAAAATTATTAGAATCAGGAGATTTAAAAGAAAATCCTATTATTGAACCTATTGGAGCAATTTCAATCGGTATATTAGGAGATGAAATTTTTCTTGATTTAGATTATGAAGAAGATTCTCATGCCAGAGTTGATTCAAATGTTGTATTAACAAAAAGCGGTAAAATTGTTGATTTTCAAACGACATCTGAAGGTGAACCTTATGAAAAAGAAAAAATGGACGAACTGTTTAATATCGCATCCGTTGGAATAAGTAAAATTATTTCTATGTATGATAAAATTTAAAAATATGTTTATGATATTCTGATATTAGACTCATAAAGGGGTAGATTATATGAAAAAATTTGTATTATATTTATGTTTATTAATAAGTGCGTGTATATTCTTTACTCAATCTGCTAATGCAAAGAATATAAAATTTGCTCAAGTAACAGATGTTTTGTATAGAGGTTCTTCTGCCCAGTTGGATAAAATAATTTCTGATATAAACAAAACCTCTGATATTGATTTTGTTGTTTTTACGGGGAATAATATCGGAAAACCAAAAGAAAATAATCTTAAAAATTTTATGAATGATGTGAAACATCTGAATAAACCATATTATATTGTTCTTGGGAATAAAGATATTTCAAAAACGCATGATATGGATAAAAAAAACTATATGAAATTGGTTAGAAAGGTTAACAGACTGCATCCTTCGGAAACAAATTATGTATTTAAAAAGAATGATGTTATTTTTATAGTTGCTGACGGGAGCAAAGAATTAATTCCGAGTGTTAACGGATTTTATAATCACGACACTATTGCTTGGGTAGACAAACAATTAACTAAATATGCAAAAAACAAAGTTGTTATTCTGCAACATTTTCCGCTTGCAAATAAACCGAATAATGAATTTTATTACACATATAATATCTTAGAGTATATGCAAATGTTAAGCCGTCATAACAATGTTATTGCAGTTGTAACCGGACATTATAACAAAAATGATGAAGTGATGTATAATGGGGTTTATCATATTACAACTCCAAACGCATCACAAGGGTATTATAAAATTATTGATATAGAAGCCGATAATAATTATGGAGTTTATACTTTATTGAAGGAAATAAAATAATGAGTATAAATACTGTAATATTTGATTTAGACGGCACTCTGTTATATACATTGGAAGATTTAGCAGATAGTACAAATTATGCGTTAAAATTTTTCGGGTATCCTGAGCGTACAATTGAGGAAGTTAAAGAGTTTGTCGGGAACGGGGTTTCTTTACTTATAGAAAGGGCAATCCCTGACGGAAAACAAAATACGAATTTTGAAAATTGTTTAAATATGTTTAAACAACATTATTCTGATAATATGTATAACAAGACAAAGCCGTATGACGGAATTATTGAATTATTAACCTCATTAAAACAACAAAACTATAAAATAGCAGTTGTATCAAATAAATTTGACAGTGCTGTAAAAAAATTATGTGAAAAATATTTTTTCGGATTGGTTGATTCTGCTATCGGACAGAAAGAAAATATATCAAAAAAACCTTCGCCTGATTCAGTTAATGAAGTCATATCAGAACTAAATTCCGATAAAGAGAATTGTATTTTTGTCGGGGATTCGGAAGTAGATATTCAAACAGCAGAAAATGCAGGGATTCCTTGTATTAGTGTCGTCTGGGGGTACAAAAGTTTAGATTTTTTATATAAAAATGGGGCTTCCATGATTGTATATTCTCCTGAAGAAATACTTGAGTTGATATAATAACACTTTGATAATATATATTTTTTGAAAAATAACTCGATTGTATTAATTCTAAATTACTTGTCAAAATTTGAAAAATATGCAATAATACTATTACTTTACGCAGGTGTTAATTTTGTTCCTACATTTTTAAAAAAAGGGAGAATTGACTCAGCGATGTTTTGAAGTAGACCCGCCAATTACAAAAATAATTGCCAGCGGGAAACGGATACATCAAGGCGTTCACCCACCTGTTGAGTTTCAGCAGGTAACAAAATCGCATCTGTGTAAAGTTTTTTATTTTTATGAATTATATGAATTTTATTTATTTATTTATTTTGTTAATTATTCAAAATAAAATCCGTCTTGTTTCATTCTGTCAATACATTCTCTGATTTTTTCTTCCGAACATACAATCGAAACTCTGAAAAATCCTTCGCCATAAGTTCCGTATGCGTGTCCAGGAACGGCTATTATTCCCGAAGTTTTCATTAAATCATCCGTAAACTCTTTTGAGGTTTTGTATCTTGGCGGAATTGGCATCCACAGGTAAAAAGTTGTATTTGGCACATAAAATTCAGGCCATCCCAGTTCTTTGATTCCTTCTACAAATATATTCTGTTTTCGTTTTAATTCTATATTCGCTTGTTTTGTATATTCATCTCCTTCAGGAGAGTTCAATATTTCTGCACAAGCAACTTGAAGCGGTTTATAGATTCCGTTGTCAATTGTTGATTTGAGTACACATAATTCATCGATTGCTTCCTTATTCCCGCATATCCAACCTAATCTTGCTCCTGTCATTGCATAAGGTTTTGAAAAACTAAAGAATTCAACTGCTATATCTTTAGCACCGTCAAATTCTAATACGCTGAACGGTCTGTCATTTTCATCAAAATACAAATCAGCATAAGCCGCATCTGACATAAGAATGATTTTATGGTTTTTACAAAATTCTATAACGTGTTGATAATATTCTCTTGTCGCTGTTGCTCCCAGCGGGTTGTTAGGATAATTGATGATTACTGCTTTTACTTTTTCTGCATTGCCGCCGTTTTCTATATAATTATTCCAAACCTCGTCGAGATTAGGCATATAATTATTTTCAGGAGTCAATGGTATCGGGAATGTTTTTCCTCCTGCAATATTTACCATTTGTCCGTATGAAGCGTATCCCGGATCAGGAACAAAGACTACTTCTTGTTCTGATTCATCCGTAGTTGGATTGATTAATGCTCTCAAAAAGTTTGCAAGACCCTCTTTAGAACCAATTAAAGAGGCTATTTCAGTTTTTGAATCTAATTCAACATTGAATCTTCTTTTCATATATTGAGCGATTGCTTCTAAAAAGAACGATTCTCCTCTTGGGGTAGAATAAAGGTGTATTCCGTCTTCATCAAGAGCCGTTTTTAATCTGTCCAATAATTGTTTTGGAGGATTTGCGGTAGGTGCTCCCATTGATAAAAATATAGGTGCTCTGTTTTTTGCTTCAAGTTCAGGTCTGAGTTTGTTCGCTGCAGCCTTAATCTTGAACATAATATATGTAGTCATTGATTTTACATAGTCGTTGAATAACTCTCTCATTTATTCATACCCCTTTTATTAGTTGTTTTGCCACTTTTAATACTACAGAATTATACATGGTAATAAATTAATAGCAAATATTACATGTTCTATCCTTAGTTTTATTGGATTATACAGTTTTTCAAAGTGTCTTTAATTTCTGCTTCATTTATTTCTTTATAATTAATATGCGAAGATGTAATCGGTTGTTTGTAGTTATATTTGTTAATTCCTAAAGAGTCTATTGTTACCGATGGCGGCATTATTGAACCTTTGTATAAAGCATTGGATTTTCTTTTGAAAAATTTGTTCAACCATTCTTTTTTTTCTTCTATTGTAATCGTATGAGTTGTTTCATATATAAATTTTGAAGTGAGCATTTCGTTATAGGATTCGTGTTTGTTTTCTAATCTCCAAATTGCTTCATCCAGAAATTCGTATGGCATAAGAGCATCCTCTGCAATCAATGGTTTTCCTGTTCTTTCATCTATTGCAAGTTCTGCTCCGGGTCGTTTTTTGATTACGGTGTCAGGAATGACATTTTTTTCTGTTCTGTTTTTGTTTAACCATCTTGCGAGTGCAAACAATTTTGTTTTTGTTATATCTGCAATAGGAGCAAAACCTCCTGACATATCACCGTTGATTGTTGCATAACCCATATAAGCCTCCGATTTGTCGGATGTTGCTATAGGTATACAACTTTCAAATTCGTTGCTTATTCCCCACAAATACATTGCTCTTGTTCGAGCCTGTATATTATCCGTTGTGAAGGATTTTTTATATCTGTAATCCCATTTTTGTTCTACTTTTGAGAATAATTCTTTAAAAACATCCTTCGTGGTTTTTACGATTTCTTTTATCGGCATTTCCACATAATTTATATTCAGATTTTTTGCGAGAATTTCAGCATCACTTCTGCTTTCATTTGAAGTTATTTTTGACGGCATACTTATCCCAAACACATTTTCTTTTCCGAGAGCATCGACTAATAATACTGCACATACTGTTGAATCAAGTCCGCCCGATAAACCAAGACAAGCACGTTTTATTCCGTTTTTATTAAAATAATCTTTAATCCCTTGAATAACTGTTTTGTATGTTTTCTCTAAAATATCTTCATAATCAAGAGAGAACTCTTTTTTTGTATCAGATTCAGAACTCGGATAAATTTTTCCGATATTTTTAGTTGGATTGACAATCAATAAATGTTCTTCAAATTCTTTTGCACGTGCAAGAAGTTTTCCGTTTTTATCAAATACTTTGCTTGAACCTTGGAATGATATATTATCTATTGAACCGACTTGATTAACTAAAATAGAATATATACTGTGATTTTTAGAAAAGTTTGATAAAGTTGTTTCGACAAAATATAGATTATGCGTGTTTGTCGGTATTGCCGAACAATTTACTAATATGTCGGTATTGTTTTCATCTATATTTGTTAAAGGGTTTGTTGAGCCTTCGATTGATATTATTTTGTCTGAGTAACATTCTTCATTTATTGTAAGGTTATATTTTGTGTGATTAATCGTAAAATTTTTGTTTTCTTCAGAGGCAGGAGTAAAATATTTGTTGTCATTAAAAGAAGAAAATGCAGGGATTACAGATTTTCTTACAGTTGACATAATTGTGCCGTTTTTCATTATCGCAAGAGAATTGTAATATTTTTCTCTCTCTGTATCAGGTTCAATAAATCCAACAATTGTAGTTGTTTCTTTTGTTAGTCTTGCTAATTCATTCAACCATTTAATACTTTCTTTTACTATTATCGGGTGTCTTTTTATAGTATCTTCAAGCGGGTATCCGACAAGTGAAAGTTCAGGAAATATTAGAGTATCCAGTCCTATGGAAGTTGCGTACGAAATGTATTTCCCGATTTTTTTTGAATTGTATTTTAAATCTCCAAGTCTTGGATTTATTTGTGCGATTCCGATATAACCGTTCGGGTTTTCATTAATAATGGTTTTTACTTCTTCTGTAATTTTTTTTAAATCTTTTGTTTGAATATCTGATTGCAGAATTTTGTCTGCCTTTTCGGATAATGTGTATAGTTTTTCTGTGTTCATATATATCCCCTTTTGATAAATGATACAACAAACAAAAAATAAAAAAACAGTATTTGTTTCATTATCTTGTAATGAAACTTTTATTAACATTTGTAAACTGATTTGAAAAAATTAAGCAAAAAACAAAATTTAGAAACTTTATAGGGGTGTGACTTTGTAGAAGGTAAGTTTCTATGGTTGTACCTGTAAACGATAATATAACTGCGATGTACAATTCCAGAGCAAACTATCAAACCTCGACTCCCGCTCAACAAAAAGGACAATGTTCAACTTGTGTGAGCAAAACCGATAAATCTGCTACAAAAAAACAAAAAGTCGGGGTAGCGATATGTTCAACTCTTGGACTTGCTGCGAGTTTGATGTTGCTTGCGAAGTGCAACAAGAAACATTCTTATACAATCAATCCTTTAAAAATGTTTAAAGGAAATATAAAAGATTCCTACTTGATGAAAGCAGACTATAAATCAAAAGAAGTAATTGCAATGGGAACAGGCTCAATTCTTGGCGGTTTAGCAGGCGGTGCTTTGTTTGATGATAAGAAAAATATGAATGCGAAAGTCAGGGAAGGGATTGTGCAAATTGCAAATATTTCGTTTCCGATAGTATCAGTGGAAGCACTCACATATTGCGGAGATATGCTTTCAAAAAAAATGTTACCTGAATGGCTTTCTTCAGGTAATATTGTTAAAAAAACTGCTGCAAAAATGCCTGCTGCATTAGGGGCAATGATAGGTTTGGTTATCGGTATGCAAGTTGGGAACAAATGTTCAAATAAATTTAATGAAAAAGTGTTCCATAAAAAAGACAACAGACCTGTTGAATGGAAAGATTTTTCAGCACATTTAGATGATATTGCAGTGGCATCAACATTTGTTGCTCCTGATAATATTCTCACAAAACTGGTTTCTCGTGCTATCCCTGCGGCACTTTTTGTTCCGGGATATGAAACAGGAACTAAAAAAGAGATTTAATTTTGTTTCTTATTTATATATAAATATGAAATTTTATTAAGAAACTACAAAAAGTACTGGATTAATTATTTTTAAGAGGTACTATAAAAATGGTGTAATACCGAATTAAAGTAGCAGATAGTAGTAAGTAAACAGTAAGTATGGGAAATAAGATAATGAAAATTAACAAATTAGTAGTTTTGGCAGCCGCAGTGATGTTAGCCTTGCCAATGACGGCGAAAGCAGTTGCTCCTATTAATACAGAAGGTGCAGGCGTATATAACCAAATGAACCGTCAACAATTAAAGGATTTTGAGCGAAATAAAAAGATTGATCAAGAAATCAATCAAGATGATGCATCAATTGATGAACAATATTATATGAGAGAACCTCGTGACTTCTACAAAGACGGTGTTGTATATAACCCTCAATTTAGAGTTAACAGCATAATCTTTGAAGGTAACAAGGTTGTTAAAGATGAAACTTTGAATGCTCTTGCATCTGATGTCATCGGGCAAGATGTATATTTTGTAGATTTAGTTAAGTTAGCAACAAAAATTACAAAATATTATCAAGCAAAAGGTTTCTTAACAAGTTATGTGTTTATTCCTTCTCAAAGCGTAAAAGATGGTGTAGTTACATTGTCAATTGTGGAAAGTACTGTAGATTCTGTAGAAATCGAAGGTAATAAATGGGCAAGAGATAAATACTTGAAGAAAATTGTTTTCGGTAAGTCTGGTATTCGTGAAGGCGATATTTTTAACGCAAAACAATTACAAGGTGCTTTAAGAGAAATTAACGAAGAAGACTATATTGATGTTCAATCAATTATTCAAAAGAAAGATGATAAAACCGTTTTACACTTAGATGTAAAAGATAGATTCCCATTAAGATTTGACTTCGGTTGGGATGATTACGGAAGAAAATATACCGGCGAACAAAGAGCATCATTCTTGCTAGGTATGGAAAATTTAACAGGTTTTGGTGATAAAATTTATGGTGGTACAATTCTTTCAAGCCATGCAACAGGGGTTTTGGCAGGCTATTCTGTGCCAATCAGTCCTTACGGAACAAGATTATCTTTTGATTTCTCAAATTCTCATATAGGATTGGGCGGACCTTACAAAGCATTAAATGTAAAAGGTAAAGCAAGAAGTATGGCTATAAGAGTTACACACCCTCTTATCCATAACAATAAGACTAAGTTGACTGCATATACAGGTATTGATTTCGTTTCTGCATCAACTGAGTCAAGAGCGTTAAATCAAAAATTATCAGATTATGATTTATATGTTTTAAGATCAGGATTCCAAGGAATCTTTGATGATAAAAGTGGTAGATGGATAGCAACCTTAGGTGCAGACGTAGGTTTGCCCGGTGCAACTAAAGGTCAAGCAGGTGGGGCACAATCTGTATTCGTAAAAGTTATCGCAGGTGCTACTCGTGTTCAAAGATTATTCGGCAGAACAGTTGGTATCTTAAGAGTTAACGGACAATACTCTCCTAACAGATTGTTCGTTGCAGAACAAATGCAAATAGGTGGTCCTTATACATTAAGAGGTTATCAACCTGCTGAATTGATTGGGGACTATGGTGTAACAGGTACTGTTGAAGTTAGAACTCCAATCCCTGGTTTAAGACAAATCTTACCTAACAAGTTGAAATTCATTGATGATAAAGTTAGACTTGCAGCATTTTATGATTTCGGTTGGGTAAAAGAACATAATCACTTATATGATTATCCGCAAAACTTCTTACACAGTGTAGGGTTCGGTTCTTATATCGGTTTAACAGACTGGATGTCATTACAACTTGGTGTTGGTATCCCATTGGGTAAAAAATACTACGGTGAAAATAGTGCAAGATTCTATTTCGGTTTGAATTCAGAACTTGATAACATTATTCCTAAAAAACATCATGAAGATAAAATTTAAGAATATTAAGTTTTGTTAAACTATCATCATGAAACTGGCAAATAAAATTTTTACGAGCATTTTAATTAATGTAAGTAGTAAAAAAAGGAGAAAAAAATGGCAATAGATAAAATCATTAAGAATCCTGAAGTTGTAGCAAACGCAGGTAAAGAAGTAGCAAAAACAGCAAAAGAATTAGTAAAACCTGAAGTGGTTGAAAACGGTGCTGAAAAAATGGCTGCAGCACAAGATGCATTAGGTGCTCAAGGTGCGGCTATGGTTAAAAAAGCATACGTAAAACCAAAAACAGAAGTTCTTAAAATGGAAAACCAAGGTCAAATAATGGCTGGCTCTGGTGCAGGCGGAACAGGTAGCGATGGTAGGAATCAACAAGCGGATGATGTAACTGGTGAAAGTTCTGGTGAAGACAGACCATTCGGTGCTAGATCATATAACATTTGGGAAACTGATTTTTAATTAGTAATAATAACAAAAACACCTGCTATTAAGGCAGGTGTTTTTTTATGCTTAATATTAACAAAATAATAATTCAAATATTTTGTTAATCAGAACTTTTTGTTTTCAGCCCTATCTCAGGCGAACATCTTAAAGGTCTTTTCGACGTTCTCCTTTATAATTCGTTTGACAGAATCCAGAGTTGTATTTATTGCTTCTTGTTCTGTTTCTAATTTTTGCATGATTGCATCAACTTTTTGTTCTTTCATTTGGATCATTGATTTATCTGCTTCATATTCTGCGAGTGCTTGATTTTCAGCATTTGAATCGTGAACTTGATAAATTTTGCGAATACTAGTAGCCATTTTTTCAGTATATTTGTATCCGGAAACGGTATCTCTATCCATACATTCTGTAACAAAATAGTCGTTGTTCATCAATTTGTTATTAAGGTATGTTTTTCCGTTTAGAGCGTTGACTTTTGTATCGCTTACCCAACCGTTTTCTGCAATTCTTTCAAACATTGCATCATAGAAATCCATGAGTTTAGATTCTTTACCGGAGAAGAAGTTTTCTAAATCAAACAATAAATCATCCACTCTTTTTTGACATCTGTCAACGAGATCATCTAACATTTTACTATATTTATCTGCGGGTTTAGTTTTTATAGTTGCGGCAAATGTTGACTCTTGAGGACTTTCAAATACTATTTGGTAAAGATTGTCAGGGTCTTGGGCACTAACATTATCAGGATCTGATACAAATATTTCGTTACTGTTTGCATAAAAACTATCAGAAATTGTGTCATTACTGTTTATACCTTTAATAGGGTGTCTTCCATCTTTACTAATTATTAAATAGTTTACTCCTTCTGTTGTGCTTGCTAGTGTGATTTTACCATCAGTATCTTTTTTGTAATCAATTTGAGCAAAATCTGTACCATCTTTATAACTTTTTTGGGTAACAGATTTTGTACTTTCGTTGTATGAATATGTTCTTTCCAGTTTATCTGTTCCTTCATCATTATAGGTATATTTAATATTACTTATAGAAGTAAAAGATGAGCCATTCCAAATACCTGTAACTTCTGCATTACATTTACGAGTAATTTCATTTCCGTCATCATCTGTATCTCTTACTTCTTGTTCAAATTTGATAGTTTGAGGGGTTGTAGATGCGGCAGGTGTAGTTCCGACTATTCGAGTTGTAGTAGGTGATTCATTTTTCCATTCGTTAAAGTTTTTTATGAGTGGGTTACGACCTGCGTTTAAATCATCTTGTATGTTATTATCAAATGAACTTGCCAGTGATGCAACCGAATGTTTGATAGCAGGTGTTGTTGTTGACTTAATTCTGCTTGAATCACCTGTTGATGCATACATTTGATACAAAGTCATGAATACATTTAAAATATTAGGTATAGATATAGCGGCACCATCTTTGTTTGAGCCAAATCTGTTACACCATCCTAAGCCGAAAACCGTGTCACAAACTGCTGTAGCACGATTCATTGCTCTCCCTTTATTAGTTGTACCGTTATGATTTTCATTTCTGATACCTAATGTTGTATACATTTCATAAGTTTTATTTTTTGCATATTCAACTGCATCAAGGTTGACGTTGTCAACAGTCTTAAAAGAAGCGGCAAAACTTTCAAGTATTTCTTTAAAGTTACATAAACTTGGATTATCTCTTAAACTTGCACCGCCATCCATGTGGTGGTATGTTTTTAATACATATCCGGTATTATTGTTCTTGTCAGTGTTGATATAGTCTGAACCGTTAAAATAGCCGTCGCCGTCTGTGTCGTAACTTCCTTTTCTGTCGCCGGTTGTATTTGAATCATAAGAGCCGTTTGAATCAAATAATATGCCCCAGTTAGTTATAGAACTTGCAGGAGTTTCATTATCAAATTGACCACTGTTATCTCCATCATACATTAAGTGTGCATCACCGGTAAATGAGAATGCAGATCCAAAGTTGTCAACTTCTGAACCGTCCGCCGTATAGAAGCCTAAGTGGCTAAGAATTCCTTCAGAGTTAAGTTTGAATGTATTGCCTTCATTTACTATTGAAGAAGGTTCTGTTTTTGCTAAAAGGTCAATAATTCTAAATGATATTCCAGTTTGGTCATCTTCGTTAAATTCGTATGGAGAATTACTAAATGAAGCGGTTTTGTCTAACCAGTTTGTATCAGTAATAGATGTATCACATAAAGTATATTTAGTGTCTGTTAAGACATCGTGTGTGATGTCTGTATTAAGATAGTTTTGGTATTCTCTTTGATATGCTTTAGCAAGTTCGAGATTTCCATAAGCACAACCACCGTCTAAATCAAGTGCTGAACCGTTGAACTCTAATTCTCCAAAGATTGTATCATAAGTAGTACCATCTCCGAGTACATCTGCTTTTTTATTAATATCGAATGCAGATAATAAACCGTTATATCCGCCAACATATTTTTTAGCATTGTCAGTTCCGTATAGTTCTGTTAATAATGCTGTATAATCTCTTGTAGTGGTTTCATTAACTAAACCGAGTTCTTCAAAGATTTGATATCTTAGCGTATGTTCAAATCCGTAATCCATAGGTCCGTCAGGTATAATATATGAATTTTTGTTTGCCGTACCTGCGAGCATTCCATCAGTTGTTGTATAGATTTGTCCGGTAGTTCCGTCAAGCGATTTTGCACCGGTAATTTTTTTAGCGAAGTATTCATAAGTCATTTCATCGCCAGTTGTACGACTGTTTGGAAGAATGTCATAATTACCTAATTCATCTCTACCAACTAATGTTGCAACGTTATCAACAACCACTTTGCCATCTCTTGTACTTACTATATATGGAACAGAAGCATTATAGTCGTTTGGTTTCATCATAAGATCATAAGAAAGTTCTTGATAAGTTGAACCTGAATCGTTTGACCATTTTAAAACTGTTTTATTTAACGCATTTGTGTATTTAAGAGCAACTGCGTTCATATCACGGGATAACGCCATCTTTCTGTTAGAAAGCGTCATAAGTTGACGACCGATTGAATTCTTTCGGTTTTGCAATGATAGAAATCTAACTTGTGAAGCAGACATTCCCATTTTGTCGACGTTCCCTTTTTGTTTCTTACTCCGTTTGACTATTTCCCTATAGTCCTACAATTCGTTTTACGGCTTTTTTGCCATGAAACTTTAATAATAATATGTAATTACGTACATTTTGTTACAAAACTTTACAAAATTGATTGATAATCAGTGATTATAACTCCCTTTTACAAGGGGAGTCGGCTTTGTTGTGATTTTGTTGAGGTTTTATGGTTACAAAGCCGGTGGGGTTGCCAATTTATAAAGGCAGTAGGGACATTAAGACATAAGTAGTATAAAGTGCGATGTTTCGCACCGATTTATCAAACCGGTAACCCATCCTCAGTCCTTCCCTTGTCAAGGGAAGGATGTAATGTTCCCTGCCCTTAGCAAGGGAAAGAAATTATCTTACCCTCCTTGTGCCAGGGAGGGTCGCTATTGTTTAGATTTTGTTATTACAAAAGCGGGGTGGGTGGTCTGTTTTTTTAAATCTTTGATTTACAAAATCGGTAACCCATCCTCAGTCCTTCCCTTGTCAAGGGAAGGATGTCATATTCCCTGCCCTTAGTAAGGTAAAGAAATTATCTTACCCTCCTTGTGCCAGGGAGGGTCGCTATTGTTGTGATTTTGTTATTACAATAGCGAGGTGGGTGGTCTGTTTTTTTTAATCTTTGATTTACAAAACCGGTAACCCATCCTAAGTCCTTCCCTTGTCAAGGGAAGGACGTCATGTTCCCTGCCCTTAGCAAGGGAAGGGTTAGGGAAGGGTTGCCAATGTTGAAGGCACAAGGGCATGGCATTATGCAGTAGGGTGCGATATTTCGCATCGATTTATCAAATCGGTAACCCATCTTCAGTCCTTCCCTTCTCAAGGGAAGGAAGAAAATAGCAAATATGACGGGTTTAACCCGTCAAAAATTTAAAAATATTCTCTATCTAATCAGTACCACATCCATAGTTTTTTCTTTATCAATGGAAGTATGTGTGTCCTCTGTCAAAAGAATGTAATGAAAATGTTAACTTTTGTAACATTTTTATTTTAATGTTTAAAGATTTATCCCAAATGTGCCGTATTACATAATGGAATATCTTGAGATGTTCTATAGGGAAAAGAAAAGGAAATTTGACAAATGGGAATGTCAGCGTCACAAGTAAGATTTTTATCTCTCCAAAATCGTAAAAACGATGTTGGAAGACAACTTATGACACTTTCTAACAGAAAGATGGCATTATCTCGTGATATGAATAAGGTTTCACAAAACTATACTCAAGCATTGAACCAAAAGACTTTGCAATGGTCAAATGATTCAGGTGCTACATATAGAGCATTATCTTATGATCTTATGATGAAACCTAATGATGACAACTTTGAAGTTCCATATATAGTAAGTACAAGAGATGGCAAAGTGGTTGTAGATAATGTACCTACACTCGTAGGTAAGGATGAAAACGGTAATTATGGTGTTTTAACGAATAGTTTAACATATCCTAATAACGAAATGACTTATGAATACTTTGCTAATAAGATTACAACCGCTGAAACTCTTGACGGCTCAACAGGTCAAATTTATACAACAACAGATGGGTTGATTGCAGGTACTGCAAACAGGGGCGCTTATGTTGTACCTAACGGAGCGTTAGATTACGGTTTTGAAAACACCTTGAGATATCAAATTTTTGAAGAATTAGGTTTGGTTGATTCATCAACAACTACTGATTACAAAGCATTATTGACTCAAATGTATGGCAATCAAGAAGCATATAAATATGGTAACTACAGAGGGTTGTTAATGAATTATCTTGGCAATGGTGCAAAAAACTTTAATACAGCAGATGGTGCTATTGTTTCATTGGATGAAGCAGGTCGAGCAACAACGTTAACACTTAATGGTGTTAATTATGGATCATTTGGCGATTTATTTGGATATATTGATCCGTCGACCGGAACATGGGCTGTAAATTCAGATGATACAAAAGTTGGTTGTTTGATGGGTAACCTCGCTCTTGCAGAATTAGCATTAGAAGAATATGATCAATGGTTAGGTGAAATGAAAGAATTTAATCTTGATTCTACTACAACCTTTAACTTTACTGCTACTTCCGGCAGAACCGGTTCTTGGACTGTTGATCCGTTTATGAGCATGAATAATTGTGTCAATTCTGATGGTGGTGTGACTAATGATTTTCCAGATCAACTTACTGCTCCGGCAACCGATACTGACGGTAACCCAATTACAGCAACATTGTTTGATAAAAGTTGGTTAAGTAATACAGTTAGTGGATATACAACTATTGCTGATGCATCTTGGAAAGATATATATGAAAATAATACCCCTGTAAAATTGATGGGTAGTATGTCAAAATCAGGACTTGTTACCGGATTTTTAGCAGGATTAGTAAACAGTTTAGAACAAGGCAGCGGATATATCGGTGTTGAAGGAAACACCTGGTCGTTTACTAATCAAGCACATTCCGGTAATGAGATGGTAAAAGATGTTGACGAATACGGTAATGAAAATGGAGAAATGATTTCGGTTCAAGATGCAGCAAAAAAATTCGCTTTAAGTAAAACTGTTCAATATTTCGGAACCCTTGAACAATATAAAAATAATTACGGGGGTTGTGGTTCATGCCATTCGACGGAACATTTTTATGAATGTGCTGCTGATGCCGGAGAGGAAGATAGTTTTAACGGATTAGGTCGCTCTGATTCAGGAAGATGTTTCTGGCATAGTATAACTCATTTTGTTGGTGGTGTTTTTGAAACTATCGCCGGTGGTGTATGGACTGCTTTAACATCGGTTGTTTCTTTGGGAGGAACCTTTGACGGGTTTATTCACCTTGATACAGGGCTTGTTACTGACGGGTGGGATAATTTTTCTGATTCTTGGCAAGGCGATGGTGCAGCCTATACTCTTGATATGCAAAATGTACTTAAAACATATTTAACATACTATGAAATGTATATGCAAGCACATGAAGACGGATATAATCTACTATTAGGCGAAGGTATGAACTCAGATATTTCATTGGGAACAACTTGTAATGATTTATATTTTAGAACAGCAGCAGAACAATTTGGTAATACACCAACTTCTCAATCAGGTAATGTACATACTTATGACAATGGAGATGTATATGATATTCAAACATATAATAATGCAGGAAATCAAATGATAATTGAATGGAAAGGACAAACAAAAAATGATGATGATGAATGGGAACCATTAACACAAACTACTATAAAATTAACTACACCTCAAACCGCTGTAAATTGGAGTGTACAAACAAACCCTGATGGTACAAAAGAATATGTATCTAATAATGTGCAATATGATACAATAGTTCAAGATCAAAACGGTAATGTTTCTTATTATTTAGGCACAACATTAGTAAATATTAATAAAAAACAACAGGTTCAAACAGATAGTTATGGTGGATTACAGATTAAAACAGGTGCTACTACATTTACTAATAAAATCCATGCATATTTAACAAAAGATAAAAAATTCCAAGAACAACTCGAAAAAGATAGAGATGATGCATTGAAAGCAATCGAAGAAATGAATGACAAGATGAAGAACTTCTTCACGGGTAAAGAAACCAAGTTAATGGATTTTTATGATGCAATGTTTTTACGAATTGCTGAAAGCGGATGGGTTTGTGACCCTAAAGTTAATAATGAAGGTACCGGCAGAGAGTATTTAAACAACAAATTGATGAATACTGATTACTTTGTAACAGTTTGCAGAGAAAAACCTGATGAAGCAGGTTATAACTACACTAACAAACTTGCAACAAACGTAATGAAGATATTTGAAGTTAATGATGACAATGCTCAAAACAGAGCCTTATCAAAATACGAATCTGAAAAGAGTATAATCTCTGCAAAAGAACGTAAAGTTGATGCGATGATGCGTAAACTTGAAACAGAACAAGAGGTTATCAATACAGAACTGGAATCTGTTCAAAAGATTGTTAATGAGAATATAGATAAGACATTCAAGATATTCGCCTGACGGATATGTGTGCCTATTTTAAATGCAATAAGGCAATAAGTGTATATTCCCTGCCCTTAGCAAGGGAAAAAATTATCTTACCCTCCTTGTGCCAGGGAGGGTCGCTATTGTTGTGATTTTGTTATTACAATAGCGAGGTGGGTGGTCTGTTTTTTAAAATATTTGATTTACAAAACCGGTAACCCATCCTCAGTCCTTCTCTTGTCAAGGGAAGGAAGTAAAAATTCCCTGCCCTTAGCAAGGGAAGGGTTAGGGTAGGGTTGCCGATTATTGAAGGCAATAGGGCTATAAGTAGTATCTTATCTTGAAATGTAAAAAGTATGTGTGTACATAATAAATCTTATGGGTATATATTTAATTTAATTTA
>CACXGY010000050.1 GCA_902767275.1 uncultured bacterium
GGAGACATTTTATTATATTAACCGTAATTAAGAGGCTTGTATTATGTATGTAAATAAATGCATTAAGTGTGGTGCTGAATTTGAAACCAAAAACCCCAAGCGTGTAATTTGCCCAAATTGCTTGTACGCAGAGAAGGGTGCCGAAGATAGTGGCGATAAACAGTTAAAAACATATAGTTCATATTCTGCCGGCGAGGACAGAAATGATAGACCGCGTCAATATAATAATGACAGAGGCGGATATAACAATAGAAATAATAACAATAATCGTTCGTTTAATAACAACCGCAGATTTGATAACAATCGTGGCGGAGATGGCGGCGGTTATCAACAACGCAGAAGTTTTAATAATAACTATAACCAAGGCGGCGGTTACAATAATAGTCGTGGCGGCGGTTATAATCAAGGCGGAAATAACAGATTTCAAGGCGGCGGGCAACGCAGACCTAATAATAACAGATTTCAAGGCGGCGGAAACAGAAGACCAAAACCTCAACAAAAGAAACAGGCTAAACCGTTACTTATTAGTAAGGAGCAATTAGAAAAGATTGAAGCATTATATAAGACAATGCTTCCTCTGCCTAATCCTGATGCACATGAGGTAATTGGGGCTCATCTTGAAATTGAACCAAGAAAAGTATTCTTTGGTATAAACCTTGTAAGACAAAAATTAATGTTACCGAAGTTACCGTTCCCTAAACGTAAATTGGCGGTTACTCCGGATCAAATGACAGCAATTAAGAGTCTTTATACTCCATTATTACCATTACCTCCTATCGGATGCCATAAGATTATTGCAGCCCAATTAAGAGTTGATGAATGGCGTGTACACGTTGCAATCAAGTTGATTCGTGCTCAAATGGGATTGGATAGGTGGAATGAGGACAGACCTGATAAACCTGCTGATTACATGGTTCCTAAATATCCTAAACAAGAAGAAGCATTGAAAAAAGCGGAAGAAAAAGCAAAAGAAGAAAAAGTTGAAGCCGCTAAAACTGATGATATAGTTGAAGAACCAAAAGAAGAAGCACCTAAAAAACGCGGTCGCAAGAAAAAAGAAGAAACCGTTGAGGATACTAAATCTGAGGATACAGCAGAAGAACCCAAAGAAGAAGCACCAAAGAAACGTGGTCGCAAGAAAAAAGAGGATGCAGAATAGGCTGGTAGTTTATGTCTGAATCACCTTCTAAAGTTTCTGTTGGTAAAATTCTAAATTTTCATGGTGTTCGTGGCGAAGCAAAAGTAGGATATTCCAAAAATCAACGTGATTTTATGGAATCGTTGGATAATGTTTATATTTTAAAAAATAATGAATATTTCCTCGTTAAAGTTAAGAGTGTCAAATTTAATAATAAATTTGCGATTATAAAATTTGAAGGGATTAATACTGTTAACGATATTATTGAATATAAAAATTGCTTAATCTTCGTTGATGAAAAAGAAATTCGTGAAAAACTTGATGATGATGAATTTTTGATTGATGAATTAGTAGGAATGCAAGTTTTGTGTGAAGGAAAGAAAGTTGGCGAAGTTATTGGAGTTTCAAATAACGGTGCGAATGATTTGTTATCTGTAAAATCAACAACAAATAAAATATGTCTTGTTCCTTTCGTAAAAGCGATAGTTTTGAACGTTGATATAAAAACACGAACAGTTGAAGTTGAAAATATTCAGGGGTTAATAGAATGAGATTTGATGTATTAACGTTATTTCCTGAAATGATTGAGAATGCGTGTTCGCATAGTATAATAAAACGTGCGGTTGAGGCTGATGTAATTTCAATAAATACTATAAATCCCAGAGATTATACTCTGGATAAACATAAAAAAGTCGATGATACTCCTTATGGCGGTGGAGCAGGAATGGTCTTAATGGCACAACCTTATGTGGATGCATATGAATCCGTAAAGAAAATGAAAAACAGTATAACATTGTTAATGACTCCTCAAGGAGAATCTTTTAATAATGAAATGTGCCGTGATTTATCAAAGTTTGAACAAATAATAATTTTATGCGGACATTACGAGGGTTATGACGAAAGAATAAGAGAGATTATTAAACCTAAAGAAGTTTCAATAGGAGATTTTGTTCTTACCGGAGGAGAGTTACCTGCTCTATGTATTATAGATAGTGTAAGCAGAAAACTAGACGGTGCCTTAGGAAAGATTGAATCAATGGAATATGATAGTTTTGAGGATGGTTTGCTGGAGTATCCTCAATATACAAAGCCAAGAGAGTATCGTGGGCTGGAAGTTCCTGAGGTGCTTTTAAACGGAAACCATGCGTTGATTGAGGAATATAGAAAATCTCAACAAATCGAACGTACAAAATTACGTCGACCTGATTTGTATAACAAATATTTGAAATCAAATAAATAGATTTTAAAAATATTTAATAAAGATTTTATTTATAGTATAATCAGGTTGTTAGTTTAGTAAGACTTTGGAGAGTAGATGAAAATAGATATAGAAAAGTTGCTGAAGTATGTCAAAGGACTGGAGGATGCAAAAATCCTCGTTGTTGGCGATTTAGCACTTGATGAAATGGTTTATGGAGATACGGAAAGAATCTCCAGAGAAGCACCGGTTTTGATACTAAGACATACTCATACAAATTTAATACTTGGTGCTGCTTCAAATGCGGCACATAACGTTGCTACAATAAACAAAGGCAAAGTAGGGGTTGTAGGTATAGTAGGAGATGATTATCAGGCAAACGATCTCAGAGGTGCATTTGAAAATGCCGGCATTGATTGTTCTCATTTGGTAGTTGATTCTACAAGAAAAACTGTAACAAAAACAAGAATATCAGGTTCTTGTTTTCAATCTATTACACAACAAATTGTCAGAATAGACAGACAATCCTCCGAACCTATTTCGAAAGACACCGAAAACAAAATTTTGGAACAGTTAGAGTTGGCAATTCCTAAATACGATGCTGTTATTCTATCTGATTATCATATCGGAACTTTGACGGATAATGTTATAAAAAAAGTTGTCGAATTATGTTCTAAAACCGGGAAAAAGGTTATTGTAGACGGACAAAAGAATTTGGAGCGTTATAAAGGTTCTACCTCTATGACCCCGAATTTGCCTGATACACAAAAACACGTAGGGTTCTTTATAAAAACGAAAGAAGATTTACACAGAGCAGGTAATAAATTATTACAAGACACAAATTCCGAATTTGTATTAATTACTTGCGGGGAAGAAGGCATGGCATTAATTTCCAATGACGGGAAAATGACCAGAATCCCTGTGTTTAATAAATCAAAAGTATTTGATGTTACAGGTGCAGGAGATACCGTTACAGCACTTTATTCACTCGCTCTTGCAAGCGGTGCTGAACCTGTTTACGCAGCAATTTTAGGAAATATTGCGGCAGGTATTGTTATCAAACAGTTCGGTTGTGCTACAACAAGTATTGATGAATTAACAGATTTTATTGAACAAAACAGAAATAAATTAGAAAATATTGATATCGGAGAATATTATGAATAAAAAAATAGTTGATATTATTATAGTTATTGGTTTAATTCTTGTGATCGGTGTTGGATTGATTACTGCAAAAGGAATGAGATCAACGGCTTCAAAGCAAATTGAATCTAAGTCAAATATTGAATTTGAAGTATTTTTGAGGAGTGTAACCCTTTCTGATTCCAAGTGTCCGATTTCTGTCGGAGATAAGACATTTATTAGTATAAGAAATGTTCCGTACAGTGATTTAGATGTTATTGATGTAAAATTTTTACCTAAAAAAATAACAATCGCATCCAAAAATTCAAACGGATATATAGTTGTTCCGGATGCTGCGTTTGTTGATACTTACGATATTGTCGTAAAAGTAAAAGATACCGCATTTATAACCAAAGACGGAGCAGTTGTGGGTGGAAATAAAATAAAGATGGGTTTACCTATTACCCTTGAAGGGCAAACATACAAGTTTACAGGCTCTGTTTCTGATATAAAAATTTTAGATGAAATCAAGGAATAACTCTGAATGTTTTTAAACAATGTTTTAAATTATATACATCGCTATACGGGTAATGTTTATGAAAACAGTGTTATACTCAAAAATTTAGATAATATTATTTACTGTTTCATATTACTTACGTTTGTTGTGTCAATATTTTTATCTTCAGACATTATAGGGTATTTTGCATTATGTTCTGCTATTTTAACTTTTGTGAGAATACTTTTTGTCCCAAATGATAATTTAAAACCTGAAAAGTTTGAGATATTTTTGTTGGCATACTTTATGTTAGTATTAGTCAGTGTTGCAGGTTCTTCATTGTTATATCTGAGTATAAAAGGATTTATGAAAACGTTTATATATCTAACTTTTTATATATCAGTAGTACATCATTTAAAGAATTATCCTAAACATATTTTACCTGTATTGTTAACAATTGCAGGCTGTGTCAGTTTTGAATCAGTAATAGGACTTACTCAAAACTTTGCAAAAGTGGATGAAATATCAGGGTGGCAAGATATGTCAAATTTAAACCCTGAGGAGGTTATTACTCGTGTGTATGGTACATTGCAGCCATTAAATCCGAATTTACTTGGAGGATATCTTGTATTAACAATTCCATCTGTAATCGGATTGTGCGGATATTACTTAAATAATAAAAGATTTGTATTATCGTTTGTATTTGGGATGGTTGCTTTAATCAGTTCCGTTGTATTATTTTTGACAGGATGCCGAGGTGCTTATATCGGGATATTTTTTATCTTTATACTATCTTTTGCAGTTGCATTAAAAATTTTCTGGCATAAATATAAAAAACGATTTATAACATTTGCGAGTACTATTGCAGGTTTAGGAATATTTGCTCTTATGGCAATTACTCCTTTGAGAGTGCGCGTATTTTCTATTTTTGCAATGAGGGCTGATAGTTCCAATTCTTTCAGATTTAATGTGTATAAATCTTCTTGGCAAATGTTTAAAGATAATTGGTTAGTGGGGATTGGGCAAGGAAACCAAAATTTTAGAGAAATATACGGTTTATATATGAAAACAGGATTTGATGCTTTAAGTGCGTATAACATTTATCTTGAAACTGCAGTTGAAAGCGGAATATTTGCTTTGATAGCATTTTTAGGATTTTTAATAACTCTTTTAAAAGACGGAATTATTTTTATAAAAAATAATACAGATATAAAAGAAATAATATATGTTGCTATACCTACAATATCAATAATTGGTGTAATGGTGCATGGAATGGTAGACACAGTATTTTTCAGACCCCAGTTGCAAATTGTTTTCTGGACAATGTGTGCAATACTTTCGAATAAGGTATATGATTTTAATTATTCAGATTAACAAAAAAACCGAAGAATTGCTATTATTAAAGGAACTAGGGCAATAGAGCATTAATGTAGTAGGATTTATGATAACTCCCTTTGACAATAAAATGACGATAATGTTACGAACAAATTTATATGTTATTTAAACATAACCTCGCTTCAACTATACTCTTTTAATTAATTTTTTGGTAAATATACTTACTAACAGTCTAAAATGTATTTTAAATTTTTCAAGTGCTAGAATAACATTTATAAAAATTATTAAATAATTATTCACTTATTATTGTTGCACCGTTTTCCGCTATCTTCAATGTTCGGATATCGGCTTTAACATTCAAATTATTCATAATTTCTTCAGTAACTGATGCAACTTTATCAACAACGTTATTTTTAGAAATTATAAGCATTGAAGAACCCGCTCCGCTCAATACACAACCTAAAACATCATCTTCATGTTTAAAAGCCTCTGACAACTCTTTGAGTCCCGGTACAAGTTTTTCTCTATACGGTTGATGTATTTTATCTGTCAAAGCACATTTCATTAATTCTGAATCACACATATTGACTGCCTGAACAAACATCCCCATTCTCTTGAGATTAAATACCGCATCTTCAATCGGGATTTCTTTTGGAATAACTGAACGAGATATTTCCGTCGCCAATTCCACATCCGGAATACATACCGTTATAGCCCACTCCTCAGGCCATTGAAGTTTTCTATATATAATGCTTCCGTCATTTTCTAAAGAGGACATAACTAACCCTCCGACAATAGCAGGAGTAACATTGTCAGGATGTCCTTCAATCTCTGTTGCTATTGAAAGAAGTGCAGATTCATCTGCAGGATTACCTAATAATTTATTAGCGGCAATTAATGCTCCTACAATAACAGCAGCAGAACTTCCCAATCCTCTTGTCACAGGAATTGAGGTTTCGATATTTATCTTTAGTTCAGACGGAGTTTGACCGATTGAATTATATAACAATTCGACCGCCTTATAAACAACGCTGTTTTCATCCTTTGGAATATGATCAATAATCAGATTATCAACATCTTCTTCATCAGATAATATATTTATTTCCACACCCGTTCCCGGCAAAACAGTTTCATCAATAGTTACGATGTTATATATCGGCAATGCCATCCCAAGACAATCAAATCCGGGACCTATATTTGCAGATGTAGCAGGAACTTTTACGCTAACTTTCACTTTTAATTCTCCTTCATTTCACTATTATAACAGAAACAAATTAAAAGTGCTGATTAACTCTTAAAGCATACCCGCACTGATTTTACCAAATTTTGCAGATAAATCATCAATATGATGCACAAAATATACGTAATTTTCTAAATCTTTTTCGTTCAAATCTACAATTGCACCCCAATCTGCTCTGGCATGGTGTGCCGCTATCATTTTTGCAACCTCTTTGAACCCGTGACTCATGCACAATGAATACGCAAATTGCGAATGTGTAAACCATTCTTTTTTGAATGCATCATCATAATCAATCAATCCGTTTTCAGAATCAATTGTGTATTCATAAATTTTCCCAATATCGTGCAATGCACACGCTGCTATTGCATTATCTGCGTTAATTTTTTGGAATGATATTGCAATCACGTGTTTAGCCAGTTCTATACATTCTAATGTATGAACAAGCAACCCGCCTATAAAGTTATGGTGCATTGTTTTAGCGGCTGGTGATATTTTAATTTCTTCTTCATGTTCTTTAAAATAACCTACAACAAATTCACGTAATTTGTCATTTTTTATACCTTCAAGATTTGATATTATTTTTGAAAAATATTCTTCTCTTTCTTGAGGTTCAAGCCCCATTTTTGCTTCTTTCACAAGTTCTAAAGATGATATCAAACAATTGTTAAAACGTTCATTAAATGAAGCGGAAACAATTCTTACAAGATTCCCTAATCTAAACAGTTTTACATCTAATCTGTTTAATGTTTCTTCCCATAAAATACAGTTTAAGGTGGTTTCATCTTCCGTATTTTTAAGTTGAAGTTTTCCCATTTTTGTTCCGGCTTTTGTATCGCCAACACTGTATGATATAACTTCATATATGACCGTTGTACTAAACATTACTTTCCTCCGCTTAAACCTTATATATCAATTTTGATATTCTAATTCTTTTCTCTGTCTATTATCCTATTATCGTTATTCCACTTGAACGATGATCTTATTTCTTTACCTATTTTTTCAATTAATAAATTCTTATTTTCATCTCGTAATTTATTAAAAATCTTTCTATTACCGTTTATATCCGCCAGAAATTCTTCAGCAAAACTTCCGGACTGAATATCTTTTAAAATTTTTCTCATTGCATCTTTTGATTCTTCTCCGACAACCTTTGGACCTCTTGTCATATCACCGTATTCGGCAGTATTAGAGATTGAATAATACATATCACCAATTCCGCCCTGATTTATCAAATCAACAATAAGTTTCATTTCATGACAAACTTCGAAATAAGCCATATATGGAGAATAACCTGCTTCAACAAGCACATCAAATCCTGCTTTTATCAAAGCGGAAACTCCTCCGCAAATAACTGTTTGCTCTCCGAATAAATCAGTTTCAGTTTCTTCTCTAAAGGTTGTTTCAATTATACCGGCACGTCCTGCTCCTATTGCTGATGCATAAGACAAGGCAATTTCTAAACCATCCCCTGACGGATTCGCTTCAACAGCAACCAAAGACGGAACACCTTTCCCTTGAAGATATTCACTTCTTACGGTATGTCCCGGTCCTTTAGGAGCAACCATAACAACATTTACTCCCTCTAACGGTACAATCTTTTTATAATGGATATTAAACCCATGTGAAAACATCAAATACTGACCCGCTCTCATATTAGGTTTTATTTGTTTCTCATAAACTTTTGACTGTATCTCATCAGGAATTAGAACTTGAACAATATCCGCCCATTTTACGGCATCTTCTATAGACATTGTTTTAAATCCATAATCTTTTGCTTTTATATCGGATTGACCGCCCAATCTTAAACCCAAGACAACGTCACAACCGCTGTCTTTTAAGTTCATTGATTGTCCGTAACCTTGTGAACCAAAGCCGATAACAGCAATCTTCTTTGACTTGATAAGTTCTGTATCAATATCTTTATCTAAAATTATTTTTAAACTATCCATAATTATCCTACTCTCTTAACCGCAGCATCAATCAAACCTTGGAATAAAGGATGCGGTCTTTCCGGTCTTGATTTGAATTCAGGGTGGAATTGCGAAGCAACGAACCAGTCATTTTGTGGAAGTTCAACCATTTCTGCAAGCATTCCGTCAGGGGACATGCCTGAAAAGACAAGCCCTTTTTCCTGAATCCTATCTAAATATTCATTGTTTACTTCATATCTGTGTCTGTGACGTTCTGAAATTTTAGTTTCGCCGTATGCCTTGTGTGCAACAGTATCTTTTTTAATAATACACTCATATGCACCCAATCTCATTGTTCCGCCATAACCTTTTACATTCTTTTGCTCTGTCATTAGGTCTATAACAGGATGAGTTGAACCCTCATCAAACTCTTTTGAATTTGCATCTTTCAATCCCACTACATTACGAGCATACTCAATAACTGCACACTGCATACCAAGACATATACCTAAAAACGGCAAGTTATTTTCTCTTGCATATCTGATTGCGTTTAATTTCCCTTCTATTCCTCTGACTCCAAATCCCCCGGGAACAACAAGTCCGTGCAAATCCTTCATTAGGTCTTTACATTTTTCATAATCGGTACATTCTTCCGAATTTATCCATTTTATATCAATCTTTGCCTCATCTTTAAAACCGGCATGTTTTAAGGATTCAACAACAGAGATATACGCATCTGAGAGTTTCGTATATTTCCCTGCTATACCTATTTTTATAACATGTTTCGGATTTTTAATCTTATCAACAAGTTTTTGCCAAGATTCCAAATGCGACTTTTTATCTTGCGTTTGAAGAAGATGAAGCACAACTTCCGCAAAATTTTGCTCATCTAATGCAAGTGGAACTTCATAAATACTTTTCATATCACGACATTCAATAACTGCATCTTTTGCCACAGAACAAAACAGAGCAAGTTTTTCTTTTTCTGTTTTAGGAATTGGTTTAGATGTTCTGCATACAAGAATTTCAGGTTGAAGTCCGTAACTTCTTAAAACATTGACACTATGTTGAGATGGTTTTGTTTTTAATTCTCCTGATGTCGGAAGATACGGCAAAAGTGTACAATGTATATTTATTGCATTGCCTATTCCTACTTCTGTTTTAAATTGACGAATTGCTTCGATAAAAGGCAATCCTTCAATGTCACCAATTGTTCCGCCAATTTCTATAATATGAAAATCAGTATCAAATTGTTTTTGAGCCTTTAAGATTCTCGATTTTATCTCATTTGTAATATGAGGGATAGTCTGAACGGTAGCACCCAAATAATCGCCTCTGCGTTCTTTATTTATAACAGTTTGATAAACACTGCCTGATGTAACATTACTCAATTGACTAAAATTAGCATCAATAAATCTTTCATAATGTCCTAAATCCAAATCCGTTTCAGCACCATCATCTGTGACAAATACTTCTCCATGTTGAAACGGTGACATAGTACCCGGATCTACATTTATATACGGATCAAACTTTTGAATTGCCACACTAAAACCTTTTGAGCGTAACAATTTTCCCAATGATGCACCAATAATACCCTTGCCGAGTGAACTAACTACTCCTCCTGTTATAAATATAAATTTTGTCATTTTATTATCCCTTAAAATATTAATTAAAAAACGGAAAATTGTTTTTCAACTTCCCATTTTTTAATGATAGTTATAAATCTAATTCCTAATTAATTTTTGGAACTTTAAAAAATCCGTCTTCTGCATCAGGTGCATTAGACATCAATTCTTCTTTTGTTTGTTCATATTTAACAACGTCTTCACGCATTACATTAACAAAATCCATAGCATGTGCCATTGGTTTAACATTGCTTGTATCAACTTCATTCATTTGTTCAACATATTTTAAAACATCTCCAAGTTGACCGGCATATTTTTCTTTTTCTTCTTGCGTCAATTCTAATCTTGCTAATTTTGCTACGTGTTCAACATCTTTTACTGTAATCATTTTATTTCTCTCCGTTTTTTACTATTTTATCACAAAAGTTATCGGTTAATAATAAATAGTGTTACAAAACTTTTAGATTAAAACTATAGATTTTACTATCAAGGCGTTGCACTTCTAATCAGAATTCGCACTACTATCCATGATAATTTTATGTAACTTCTAACAAGTTAAAACGCAACTAAAGTTTACCCATACTTATTTATCGGCAAACCTTCCCTAACCCTTCCTTGTTAAGGACAGGGAACACATCCTTCCATTGACAAGGGAAGGACTGAGGATGGGTTACTGATATGATAAATCGGTGCGAAACATCGCAATCTATCACTGCTGTTTTAAAAATATTATTGTACATAATA
>CACXGY010000051.1 GCA_902767275.1 uncultured bacterium
AATAGGTCTGACTTCGTTATATTTACGTCCGTCTGCTCTGACTCCTTCGTCAAGAATCATTGCACGCATAACGTGTTTTTCTGCTGCCTTGAATTCTTCTGCAACAAAGTCAATGCCTGTTTCTTCAATGATTTGTTTAATATAATCATCTTCAGGAAGTGCATCGATTTTTTCTTTAACAAGTTGTTTTGCTTCTTCAAGTTTGTCTTGTCTATACTTTCTGTCAAAGTTATGATAAGCATCGTGAATCATAGCCCCTGCTGTTTCTTCAATAATTTGAGCAATTCTTGAAGTATCATAAGGGTTAACGAATTCTTCCTTTTCAACTTCACAACGTTTAGCAAACTCAACTTGTGCTTCACATTGTTTTTTAATTTCTTCCTGAGCGAAAGCAACTGCGTTCATAATATCGTCTTCTGTAACGAATTTACAGCCCGCTTCAACCATGATAACGCTATCGTGTGTACCTGCGACAACGATATCAAGGTCTGATGCTTTTGCTTGAGCGTGTGTAGGGTTAGCGATGAAATTACCGTTTTCATCTCTTGAAACTCTAACAGCACCGATAGGTCCTTCAAAAGGAGCACCTGTAAGCATCAATGCACAAGATGCACCCAACATTGCCAATGTATCAGGTTGATTTTCTTGATCATAACTGAATAATTGAGCAACAATTTGAATATCGTTTCTATATCCTTTAGGGAAAAGCGGTCTGATTGGTCTGTCTATCAAACGAGATACAAGGATAGCCTTGTCACTTGCTTTTCCTTCTGAACGGTTGTAACCACCAGGGATACGACCGATTGATGACATTCTTTCTTCATAATCAATCAAAAGCGGGAAGAAATCTATCCCTACTCTCGGTTCTTTACTAACTACTGCGTGAACAAACAACATTGTATCGCCGCATCTCACTGTAACACTACCATTTGTGGATTGTGCATACTTGCCGGTTTCAACGGTAACTGTCTTACCACCGATTTCAAGTTGCATAGTCTTTGTTTCCGGTATCATTTTTTCCTTCTTTCTTCGGCTACTCGAAAGCCGAATTTCTTCTTTTTATACTTTTTCTTCTTACAAGTATTATTATACTAGAAACAAAGTTTTTTACCTAATATTATTTTGATTTGACCTATTTACCCCAGCGTCTGTTACGACTATAAAACTCTCTTATTGCTGATGCCAATGATACTCTATCGTATTCAGGCCAATATTCATCAACAACAAGTATTTCAGAATATGCTATTTGCCATAATAAATAATTTGACACTCTGAGTTCCCCGCCGGTTCTTATTAATAAATCAGGATCCGGAGAATTATTTGTATACAATTCTTTTGAAAACAATTCCTCATCTATAGAATTTATATCTATCTCTCCTGATTGAACTTTTTTTGCTATGTTTCTGGCTGCATTAACTATCTCATCTCTTGCACCATAATTAAATGCAATCTGCAAATGCACACCTTCATTATCTTTTGTTGTTTCTATAGCATTATACAAAATCTCTTGCAACTTCGGATTTAATTTTGTCAAATCGCCTAAAAACGTAATAACAACACCGTTTTCATGCAATTCTTTTAATTCGTTTTTTATGGTTGTACCTAAAAGATTCATCAAAAAATCTACTTCTTCGGGTTTCCTATTCCAATTCTCAGTAGAAAAAGCATAGACCGTCAGATACTTAATCCCAAAATCATCACAAGCATATACCGTACGTTTTAGAGCATCTACACCTTTTTTATGCCCGATAGCGGACGGCAGCCCTTTTTCTTTTGCCCATCTTCGGTTTCCATCCATTATTATCGCTATATGCTGTAAATTCGTCTTTTCTACTATTTCTTTTATATCTTTCTCGTTTGCTTCCATCACAACCATTTCTTATTATCCTCAAATAAATTATACCCTAAAAAAAATTAAAACATTACAACTTAAAAACTCCGATATTGACTATCGGAGTTCTTTTTAGTTGAAATCGAGAATTTAAACCTGTTATCTGCCCATACCCATGCCGTAACTAAATATACCGCTTTGGATATCAGCACCGAGCATTTGTTGACATGCCTGCATTTCTTGCATAACTTGTTGTAATCTTGCTTGCAGAAGTTTTTGTCGCATATCCAATTTACGTTCCATTTCGTTCAAACGTTTTTTCTTTGTTTCAAGTGTTCGAACAGTAGGACTATCCGGATCTAAATCTCCGCAAAACTCGTCACATTCACCAATCTGTGCTGTGAGAGCAGACATACGCTCAGTAATACTCATTAACTGAAATTCCAAATCATTCTTGGTTGCAGTTAAAGTCATTAATCGCATTGTAGAAGCAAGAACGCCCATTTTGACACCTTTACTTTTTTACTTACCTTGTTTCGTTTAAGTTCTTTCCTCTCAAGAAGGTATGTTCATTGCTTTCTGCTATCAGACTTTCCATTTTATTCAATTGGTGTTTGTGATAATTAACTCTGTACTGAGCCATTTTCAATTTTTGTCTGATACTGAACATTTCTTTTAAGGAGTTCACTATCTCATCAACGAACATCTTTATCGGATTTTTCCTGATGAAAAACGCTCTGGAAAAATTTATAAAGTTTTTTATTCGTTTGAGGGAGGTCATTACTGAGTTTAACATTATATTAATTCCCAATTCTTAGACTTCCATATATATAAAAACATGCAAACCATGATAATTGCTCATTTTGAGCCACTTCCTTAACATGTCTTAATATATCATTTACAGTCTATTCTGTCACCGCCGATACTCTGAAAAAATATATTCTTCTTTGTATCCTCTAACGTTAACGGCATTTCCTTATTATACTTTAACGATTTATAGTTGAGAATATCTAACTCGCAACAAAAATTTACAAAAGCACGGATAACATTTATGAAAATATTATCTTTAAAAATATTATTAAACATAATTCTTAAGAATGTTCTAATCTGCATAAAATAATTATCCTAGTTAAAAATTTCCTATAAGTTTTGAATTTCCTTACTGTCGCCTTCGATAGATTCTTTCAACATTTTTCTTACAACTTCGCCTTGTGTATCAAGCATTTTACAAACAGTTTCGATATTAGCAACTTTTTGAGAAAGAATAGTATCAGCGTTACTCAAAACGTTGTTAGCAACTGATTCATAAGCAGCAAGAGCGGCAGAAGAAGTACCCTGCATCAAGTTCCCCATAACAACAGCCGGCAAACCAAATTCGCCTAAATATGGAGCAGCGGCAGTCATAATACCGCCCCAACCTGATACAAGACCTGCTATAGGCATTAATATACCTTGTTTACCAATACCATAACCATTCGCGGTTCCCAAACCATACGCGGCAGCACTTGCTACATCTGCGACGCTACCGATACTTGACGCATATCCGGTTGCGCTACCGCCGGCCGAGCCTAATCCCGATATAAGCCCGTCAATTTCTGATGCTCCACCGGTGGCGGTTCCTAATCCCCACTTTACATTCGCTGCTCCGTTCGGGAATCCCGAATAGTTACCTAATCCGCTTAATCCGAATGAGGCATAGCCTGCATTCTGTGTTCCGGTTCCACCTGAATATGGTGACCAATATGATGTACCCGGAATATTAAATGACTGTGTTCCGCCTAATGTATTCATAAACGCTGACGGTGCAAACAAACTCGCTAATTGATACAAAAACCCTCCGGCTGCCTCAAATCCGGTACCGGAACTCGCTGAACCTGACACGGTTAAATCTCTTAATCGGTCATAGGTTTCATATAGCATACATTTTGCATCTGCTGATGCTGCTCCGTATTTGTTTGCTATTACTAATAATCCGTCATTTTTGTAAGCCATTTTTTTATCCTTTTTGTTTTGTAATTCTTTTTTGCTTAGTACCTAAGATTGTTATTTACCCCTAGCCGCCTGCAAATGTCTTAAATGTTGATTCGACGTTTTTGCTGATGACTTTTTTAACTGCTTCCATCTCGGTTTGAAGGGCATTTTGTTCTGTATCTAACTGTTTTAACCTTAACTCAAGAGTTCTGTCCTCTTGTTGGATAAGTTCGGTTTTTGCATTAATATCACGAATTGCTTTATCGTATTGTTCTTGTTTGTAATAATACTGATTCATTGCATCTCTGTATGCTTCTTCATCAGTTATCGTTTCGGTGTTTAACGTATAAACCGTTGAATCATCCTCAAACCTGACAGATTTGAATCGACCTTTACCGTCTGTTTCCAATAATGCTCTTTGAGTATCTTCTATTTTTGTATTCAAATAAACTGCTTTATAATATACGAGTTTATCTAATTGAGGGTCTATATTGTTATCTGCAATTTCTTGTGCTTTATCGGTAAATGCACTTCTTGCAGAAGTTTCTAGATCATTCTCAGTCGTGTAATATTTTACACCGTTTAATTTAAAGGAATATATTCCGCCAATATATTCGCCTGTAACAGGATCAAAACATGCCGCTAAATTTGCTGCGGATATTTTATTCCCTTTTTCTTCATCCTGCATATCAAGAATTATCTGTCTTAATTCTGTTTGAACATCTTCATCCGCATAGTCTTCTTTTGTCAAAAGATGTAATTTACAGTTACCGACATAACTATAATTAGAGAATGTCATATCCTCATAAGCATGTTTCATAACGAGTTCATTATTCTCTTTTGTTATATTTTGCAAATCTGCTTCTGTCACATATCTTTCGCCGTCAGTGTAATATACAGAACCGTCATCAATTTTTCTGATAGTTATTTCTGCGGGCATACCTTGATTATACTTGCTCCGTTCTATCGTTCCGTCATCCTCAATAAACGTTCCGTATTCTGCATCATAAAAATATTTATTATCTTTATTGTAATAAGTTTTATATGTTTTCTTTAATAATTTAACTACCTCAGAATCTTCATCTTCTGTATCGACAGGAACATAAGTAACAGGAACAGTTCCTCCGCTTCCGTCATCCGCATTATAGATATAATTTCCGGTTGCCTCATCATATTCAAAATCTGCGGCATTTGCCATTATTGTTCTACCGTATATAGCATCAAGTTCTAACCTTATATCTCCGCCATCATCTACTCTCGTAAACTCTTTTGTTATACGTCTGTCATCTTTATCCTGAGTAAGAGTATATTTATCATCATCAAAATCATATTGCATTGATGATACAAAGAATGACTTATTTCTGTTAAATAATTCTGTATATCGGTATATTAAATTTCTGTCAGATTGAATTTTTGGATCACGCATTTGTTTGCGAGAACCTGTATAAACATCCTCATAATGATAACTCGTTACAACATAGTTGTATTCTTCATCGGCAGTACTTAATTGATAATAATCCGATAAAACCGAATCATTATACCCGTCAGACCACGAATACTGAACTCTTGTAAAATCATTACTATCAGGACAGGTTGGTACACTGGTACTAAGCATTTGATTAAACAAATCAGCAGTACGATTTGCGAGTACAACACGTTCTTGGTTTAACTGTTGCCCTTCGTATTCAGTATTAGTTTTTCTCGCGGTTAAAGCAAGATATCTTGCTTGTGATGCTGCCATACCCATTGGTACGCTCTCCTATCTCTTTGAGGTGGGGTAATTTAACTTCTCACTACATGCCTTTATTAAGGTTTTTTTTTGAAAAGTCAAGTATATTATACTTTTATTCAATACGATTAACGACAACATATATTAATTATTCAAAGTATAAAAATAAATTTAGTACATTTGGAGGAGTATAAAATTACCCTTTTATTAATTCTTTTTGGGAATATAAAAATTTTTAATCGGTTTTAATATTGAAATATGTTTAAAAAGTTTTTTATATTATCTATAATCACATGTCTGACAATTCCTGTTTGTTTTGCACAAGAGGATAAATATTCTCTATCCTTAAGTCGTATGGAAAACGAATGGTTATGCAATGATTTTGCAGGAGAAGCCGATCAATTAAGAATTAATCGTCTTGAACAAAATTTATTCGGAGGAACTGTTATGGATGATGACCTGAACGTCAGATATAACAACCTTCGCAGATTATTTGACAGACAAAAACAACAAAATATTATCTACAATGATGACGGCAATCCGACAAGCACACCTGTCGACATGAACAATTTATACAATGATGCCCAATATAATTTGGGATACTAAATTTATTTATTACAGTTTTTTGCCGTAAATTCGTTTGAATTTACGGCAAAAAAAAACGGTATTTTTATCATACCGCAACTTACACACTTACACACTATTATTACAATCTTTTTTGTAGTTTGAATTATTATTTATTCATAACTAAAATTAATCCTTTATATAAACTAACCTTACATTTATATAAAGTATTGGTTTTTTATAAAATTGCTTTTTTAATCTATAGTATTAAGTTTTGTAACATAAAAGTACATGACTGAAATTCACAAAAAATTTTTCTCTTTATATATAAGAGAGGACTTTTAAAATGGCACTTGGATTTACATCACACTTTACTAAATCAGATCAACCTTTTGGTTCATTAATATTAGGTAATACAGAGAGTGAAACAGCAGGATCTGTAGCATCAAATGATAATCCTACATCAATTATGGGAACATTATTTAATGCTAATGTTTGTGATTGTTGTGATTTTTCTGTATCAGTAAATATTGATTACAGTCAATACGCAAATTATGTATGCACATCAGGGTCAACAGAAACAGCAGGCTCAGTCGCATTTAGCGGTTCTGTTTCCGGCGGATCTTTCACAGGTGGAGGGTGTTCCGTTTCATCAGGAGGCGGATGTTCTACTTCTTTCACTTGTTAATTGATATATTATTTTGTTTCAAAAAAAGAACTCCTTTTCAGGAGTTCTTTTTTATTTTGATGCCTCAAAACATTCTTTGCACAAAACTTCTCTATCAGGTTTTGGTTTAAACGGCACTTGCGTTTGAGCACCACATTTAGAACAAACTGCATCAAACATTTTCTTCTTATTTTTTTGTCTACGTTTTTTTCTACACTCCGGACATCTTTTTGGTTTGTTTGTAAGCCCCTTTGAAGCATAAAATTCCTGTTCTCCGGCTGTAAAAACAAATTCTGCCGAACAATCCTCACAGATTAAGGTTTCATCTTGATACATCTGCAGTTTCTCCTAATTAAGTATTACATAATGATTGGTTAAAAGACCATACTTAATTTTAACGTTTTTTCACACATTTTGCAATAGTCTTTCACTATTTTTATCAACTTTTCAAAAATGCTTCAATAAATCCATCTAACTCGCCATCCATAACTGCATCAACGTTCCCGATTTCAAAACCTGTTCGATGGTCTTTAACCATCTTATACGGATGAAAAACATAAGAACGTATTTGAGAACCGAAATTAATATCGAAATTTTTACCTTTAAGTTCGGCTAATTTTTTTTCGTGTTCATTTTGTCTTATTTCCAATAATTTTGATGCCAATATTTGCATAGCATACTCTTTATTCTGTAATTGAGAACGTTCTTGTTGACACTTAACGACAATACCTGTAGGCTTATGTAGAATTCTTACGGCAGTTTCTACTTTATTAACATTCTGACCGCCGGCACCTCCGGAACGCATAGTAGTAATTTCTAAATCCTCAGGAGGAATTTGAATAGTCTTTTCAAAATCAGGTATAATCGGAGATACCTCACAAGATGCGAAACTCGTCTGACGTTTTCCGTTAGCATTAAACGGAGATATTCTTACAAGCCTGTGAACACCTTTTTCTGCCTTTGCATAACCATAAGCATATCTGCCTGAAATCTTTATGGTAGCCGATTTTATTCCGGCTTCTTCGCCGTCTGATTTATCTAACAGTTCGACTTTCCAGCCTTTATTTTCTGCCCAGCGTGTATACATACGCAATAACATTTGTGTCCAATCTTGAGCATCAGTTCCGCCCGCTCCGGAATTCACAGATAATATTGCATCTGCTTCATCATACTCTCCGCTCAACATTTTTTGCAAATCAAACTTATCCAACATTTTTTCTAATTTAATTAAACCTGCTTCGGCTTCCGATATCAATTCGGCATCGCCTATTTCATAAGAGGTTTCCGCATCACTTATCAGCCGATCCCACTCTTGAACATCTTCTAATGTTTCTTTTATTGTTCTGGACTGCTGACCTAATTCCGATGCCATTTTTTGATTCGACCACACTTCCGGCGTCTGTAATTTATCTTCAACTTCTTTTAGTTGTTTTTTTAGACCGCTTAGGTCAAAGACACTCCTTATTTTTATTTATACGTTGTTTTAACTCGCTTAAATCCATACACTTATTATAGCCGAAAATCAATTTTTTTTAAACATAAAAACTATTAATAAATACTCTGATTTATCAAAAATAATTCTTATCAAATTTTAGGTAGAGTTCTACATGTTTTCATTTACATGACAATACATGAAAAAACACACATGATACAGTCCCTGAAAACCCATGAGGGACATGGTTTTAAGATATTTTTTAATATTTAAACTTGGGGGAAATTAATGTGTTTCATAAAAAACAGTATAAGTTTCACTTGTTAATAATTTAGCGTGTCCGCCATGAATAGGAACAAATGCGAAGCCTGCTACATATAACATAATATTTCCTGCTTGATAAAGCGGATAAACCCACAATGAACGGTTTGCACCTGCTTTAGAAATACTGCCGGAAAAACACACATCAGGTTTTTCTTTTACATAAAAATTATCAATAATAATATTTGCAGGTGTACCCATCTTATCAGATGCCGAAATAGTTTCGACTCGTCCTACTATATTTGTTCCTTTCGGAAATAATTCTCCATTAATAGTTACATCTTTTACTGTTTTAAAAAGAATGGAATCCCCTTCTAAAATATTATTTTTTGTTGTGAGATTTTTGATAACTTTTAACTGAACAGGAATTTGTTTTTTAGAAAAATCATAATCATTCTTCGCTTTAGCAAAAGTTCTATCTACCAACTTAATATTATTTTTTGCAAAATTATCCTCAATTATATTTTTTTGTTTAACTTTTAAAACAGACACTGTACCAAATTTTGTTTTAAACTTTGAATTGATAAGTTCATCTTCAATTATATCCGTTTTTGCTTCCCCTTTTTTGACAGCCCACAGTTTAATTATTCTTCCTGATGGAGCAACTGTTTCCATCAATTCATCTGTTATCGGAGAAGTATCTCTCTCAAAAACAGGCATTAACTTAGGAAACTCTTTTGACTTTATAAGTTCATCTTCAATCGGGGTAACTTTGTTATATAATGCAATTTTGTCATTACGAGTACTTGTTTCAGCACACGAAGTATTCATCGCCGCAAATGTACCTAACGATGATAATGTACTCGCCAATAAAATAATCAATAATTTTTTTATCATATTAATACTTATAGTTTAGTTTTTTACTTGATCCTGATTGAACTTTATCCTGAAGTTTCAATCTGTTTTTTCGTGATGTCAATAAAAAGTTTTGATAATAAACATTGTCTTTATAGTCATTATCAGCCAATATTGACGGATATTTTGTATAAATATATTCATAAATCAACATCATTCTTCTTGAAATCAAAGTGTGATTAGAGAATATATCATATCTGTATTGTTGACCTATTTTATTAAGAATAACGATATAACCTAACGGATTATATCCGGCATTAACCATGTAATCAACTGCCCTTTTGTCGGCCTTTAGGTCATACTTATTCGGTGCAACCCAATAGTTGAGAATAGAAACATATCCTCTCAAAGCACCCTCATAGGTATCAACCCCGTGTGCAATTTGATGACTCAACACACCGGCAAGTTCATCATCGCTATCGATGAACGGTAAAATACACGGTTTAAGCCATACAGTTCTGTTAACAGAACTGACATCAGCCCATATATCTCTTGTATAGACCCTGTTAATAACTTTGAATATTAACCTGTGTTCTATTCTGTTAGAATTCAATATATTGAATCCGACAGCATTGACTCTTTCCTGTAATTCCGCTTCTGTCTTAACATCCCAAGCAAATGTCGGTGCTACCAGCGAAACAACTAATAATAAACTTAATACAAATCTCTTCATGATAATTTCCTTCAATAATATTATTGTATATCAAAAACTTATTTTTCACAATTTTCTTAATATAATCATTACATTTTTAAATCATATTTTACAATACAAAAAACACTATTATACTCTAAACAAATGACTGACAAACCATAGTGTATATGGTATAATTTCACTATACAAATATTAAAAGGGGTACACTATTTATGTTACAAGAAGCAACACGGGCAATTAATTCCGCATTTAATAACAGTTTTGTCAAAAAATTATCTTTATATCTGCATGACTGCGTAAGAGAAGAAGTTAAAAGTTCTACATTTAGAAACCTTAAAGCAGACCGAGATAACAAGTGGATATTTTTAAAAGAAGATGACAAATTATTCACATCAAACATAGAATACTTAAGATTAGACGGTAGTGACAGTAAAGTTACTGAAATGATGATTCAAAGTGAATTAAATCAAAAAGAAAAATATCTAATATACGGTTACCTTTTCCTTGTTGGAGGTAATACAAAAAGCAGAAAGAAAAACGAATTTTTGACTCCGTTATTATACATGCCGTGTAAGTTAGAACGCAACGGTGTCAACATTAACTGTATGCTCACAGATGAATTTTTGTCCTTAAACACAGGGGCATTAACATCATTAATGCAAAAAAACGGAGATGAAGAAGAAATGGAACAACTAATAGAAGGACTGTTAAATGTTGTTCCTACACTGCCTATTACAGAAGAAAAAATGGAAATCTTTTTGACCACATTAAAATCCGTTATTCCTGATATTGAAATAGCAGTAGATCACTCGGATGATATTGATGAAGATAACATTACGAAAGATTCTGCTTCAAAAACAGAAGATACAACAGACAATGAAGAATACTCACAAAATTCTGACGGAGAAGAAGTAACCTCTAAAACGACTTCAAAAATAGAAAAGATAAGATTAACAAGCCAATGTGCAATTATCTTAACCAAAAGACCGTCAGTAACGGCAGGAGTACTGCATGAATTAACACAAATAGCGGAAAAACCGAGCGGAGTGTACAGAGAAACCGTTCTTAACGTAATAAATGAGGAATACACACAAGCAAAATCAGTACAAATTCCTCCGAAAAACATTGAAAACTTCAATCCTATTACACCGCTATCATTAAGCGATTCACAAGCAAGTGTTATAGAAAATATCGAAACAAGTAAACTTGTATCTGTTTATGGGCCTCCGGGAACAGGTAAATCTCAAACAATAGTAAATCTTGTAGCACATTTGATTGCTAACGGAAAGACCGTTCTTGTTGCATCAAGAATGGATAAAGCAGTGGATGTTGTTGCAGAACGACTTAATGATTTAGGTGCTCCGTATCTGGCACTGCGTGCAGGAAGATTAAACTATCAAAAGCAGTTGAGTTATCAACTTCAAGACCTTCTTTCAAACAAAGTTGATCTGGACGAAGATGTTGAAAATAATGTATTGGTCGATGTATCAGATATGGAGGATTTACTTGAATCTATCAGAGATTTAGAACAAAAAGCAGAAAATATTATCAAACTCGAAAAAGAATGGACAGAAGTCGGACAAGAAATTGCGGAAAAGAAAAAAACTACCGGTTCTCCAATGTATATCAGAGGGAAATTCAAACGAAGCGAAATCACTCAAATTAAAAATTTAACGGAAGAACTTGAAAAGAACCTTGAAAAATCAGGATTTTTTGCCTCTGTTAACAATTATACTTCAATAAATAAATTGAAAAAAATTTTAAAAATTGAAAGTTTTGATTTAACACAAGGAAACATCTTAAAACTCAATGAAGAATTAGAACTTGCTGACATTGTATGTCGAGCAAAAGATATCGAAGAAGAAATACAAGATTTAGGCAATATTCACGTTATTGCGGAAAAAATCAGAACATTAAAGAAAAAGCAGAAAAAACTTGTAACAGATATATTAATAAATAAACGCAGAGAAGCCTTAAAAGGTTTAATGCGAGATCAAGTAAAACGACAAAGGCTTTTTGTACACTCAAAATCTTTAATAGAACGAAAAAAGAGTCTGCAAAACAGATTATTGGAAGCCGAAGATTTTAAACCGTTATTGGAAGCATTTCCATGCTGGTGCGTTACAACATACGCAGTATCAGGTTCGCTGCCGATGAAACCGGGTTTATTTGATGTTGCGATAATTGATGAAGCATCACAATGCGATATTGCAAGTTGTTTCCCAATCTTATACCGTGCTAAACGTGCAGTAATAGTAGGAGATGATAAACAATTACCTCATTTATCCTTCTTAGAAAATGCTAAAGAACAATCATTCATGAGCAAATATGAAGTTGCTGACAGATATCAACTCATGTGGAGATTCAGAACAAATTCCATGTTTGATATAGCAAATTATTATTCTATGCGGCCGGTTCTTTTAGATGAACATTTCAGAAGTTTACCTCCGATTATAAACTTTTCAAATAAAGAGTTCTATGCTGATAGAATAAGAATAATGCGTCAAAACAATCCAAATGAAAAAGTTCTCGAAATAGTTCAAGTTCCTGACGGGAAAGTCGATTTTGATGCGACAAGAAACTTGCCTGAAATTGAAGCATTAGTCAAACGTGTACATGAAATTATTGTTGATAACGAAAAAGATAACCCAGACAATCCTGTAACAATTGGTATTATATCTCCGTTCAGGGCTCAAGTGGAACAATTAAAAATATCTCTTGGCAAAGTTATATCCGATTATATGATTGAAAAACATAAAATTGAAATAGGTACTGCCCATACATTCCAAGGAGATGAAAGAGATATTATATTGATTTCGTGGGCATTTGCAAATAACAGTTTTCCTCAAAGTTTAACATTCTTGCAAAAACCAAACCTGTTTAATGTTGCAGTAACACGTGCAAAAAATAAAATGATTAACTTTGTATCAAAAGATTTTACTGATTTACCGGAAGGGTTATTCAGAAGGTATCTTTCATACATAAAAGAATACGAAGAAAAATATCAAAAAATAGTAAACCACGAATTAGATGAAAACACCTATAAAAACTCTTTTGAAAGAGATGTTGCCGATACATTAAGAGGATTAGGTTATGAAGTTCAAGCAGGAGTGGAATTAGGCGGAGTCAATGCGGACTTGTTAATTAACAACAAGTTTGTAATTGAATGTGACGGAGTCAAAGACAATCTCAAAACGAACATGAAAAATATGCGGAAACAAGCAGTTATTGAACGCTGCGGGTTTAAGGTTTGCAGATTTTCATACCGTGAATGGCTAAAATCATCTGAAGCATGCGTTAACAGAATTACTAATTACTTATAAATATGGAACAACAAAAAACAGATATAAAAGAATTATTCCAAAAAGCATTTGAGTTTCATAAAACGGGAAATCTCGATGAGGCTGAAAATTTGTATGAACAAATTCTATCTCTAAATGACAACAATGCCGAAGTATGGAATTTGCTCGGGATGATAAATCTACAAAAATTCAGATTGAGTAAGGCTGAAGAATACATAAAAAAGGCTATCGAAATCCTACCGGAACCATATTTTTATGAAAGCCTGGCAAAGGTTTATCTTGAAATGGAGGATAGTAAAAAAGCCATAGATTTATACTCCGAACTTTTGAAAATTTCTCCTGATAAATTTGATTATTTATTTAATCTTGCATCAGCCTATAAATTAAATCACGATACTGAAAATGCAATATCGGTATATAAAAAAGCAATTGAAATAAATCCGACAAATACAGATGCATACTACAACCTTGCACATATATATGATGATATCGGGCAACCTCAAGAATCAATAAAATACTACAAAAAAGCAATTGAAATAAATCCTAATGACATAGAAATGAGATATTTTACCGCACTATCATATTTCAAAAACAGAGATTACGGTCACGGTTTAGAATTCTTTGAAAGCAGATTATGCAGACAAACAGCAATAGTTACACAAGCAAATACATACCCTAATTTATTCAACAACAAACCAATATGGCAAGGAGAGGATATTAGTGACAAAATTATTTATACATACTATGAAGCAGGATTTGGGGATGTTTTAATGTTTTCAAGATACCTGCCATTACTTCAGGAAAAATGTAAAAAAATTATTTTCAAACCACAAGTCCCGTTAGTTGAACTATTTGAATACAATTTTCCGGAAATAGAAATGATACGATATTTTAAACAAGAAAAAGATATGAATTTTGATTATCATATTCCTGTTTTGAGTTTACCGTATGCATTAGGATTGAATGAAAACAATATGTTTGTCGGAAAATCAGGATACTTAAAACCTGATCCTGCAATTGTTGAACGCTATAAAAAAGAATATTTTAATAACGATAACTTTAAAATCGGAATAAAATGGAGAGGAAATACCCACTATGAAATGGATAGAGTAATTGATATCAAATCTTTTATCAAACTGTTTGACATTCCTAATACAAAATTTTATTCATTCCAAACTTTTGAAGGAGCAGATGATCTAAACGAAATAATCAATGATTACGATATAACAGATATAGGAAAAACGGTTCAGAACTTCAGTGATACAGCAGGAGCATTAGAAAATATGGATTTAATAATCTGTAATGATACATCTCTGGCACATCTTGCCGGAGCGATGAAAAAACCGTGCTGGATATTATTACCATACCTGTATAACTGGAGATGGCATCTTGATTTAACAAAATGCGATTGGTATGACAGCGTAAAATTATACAGACAAAAAGAACGTGGAGACTGGGACGAAATATTCGACAGAATGTATAACGATTTATCAAAAATATTAAATTAGCATGCCTGTTATTTTACGAAAAATTGATACAAAATTTTACAATTCAACTAGCAAAAAACAAAAACTTCATGTATTATATGAATATTAGATATATGGTAGAATTGTGACTAATTTAGGGCAAAAATAATCAAACATACCAACAATTGTTTTCATGCAAAATTTTGTTAACAATTCATAATATAAGAAAGAAAAAAGAAATGGTTTACTGTAAAATAGTTTTAATATACAAAATAGTTGACGGTGTGAAATTATGTTAGGAACTTACGAATTTACTGATTACAATTTTTACTCAAGCCGATTGGATATGAACATAATCTCCAGTATAGTTGAATGCTTGAAAGAAATTTTAGCAGAAGATCAAAAAGAAAAACAACCTTTATTCTTGCACGTTAAAGATGATTTTATTATGAATATTGCAAGAAAAGTAGTACAAGAAAAGAAGAAAACTTTTCTTATCGGAATAACCGGAGAAAGTGCCTCAGGGAAAACAGTTTTTGTGGACAATACCGTGAGTGCGTGTGTTAAAGATAATAGAGATGGTATTTATACTGTTATCAGACAAGACGATTATTACAAAGACACTTCTAAAGAACTTCAAGAAGCAGGAAGTTATGAAGAATTATTCAAAACAGGATTCAGTTTTGATACTCCTGATGTAATAGATTTAAAATTAATGAGAGAACATCTTCTGTGTTTAAAAGAAGGTACAGGTATTATTTCGCCAAGATATGATTTTAAAACCTGTATATCAGATATCAACGGAGATATTAAAAAACCTGCAAAAGTTATTTTAGCGGAAGGTTTGTATGTTCTGAATGAAGAAGTTCGTGACGTTATGGATGTGAAAGTATACGTATTCACTCCGCTAAACGTTATCAAAGAACGCTGGTACAGAAGGGCATCATCAAGAGGAAAAACAGGCAAAGCAGCAGATATGCAATTTGAAGATGTTAACAGAACCGCTCAACAATACATCAGACCTAATTATGAAATTGCTGATTGTATTATTAATGGTATGGTTACTCAAGAATATATTCAAGAAATAACAGATAAAATTTTAAACAGATTATCTGATATTTGCTAATGAATTTATCATAATAAGTAAAAAAGAGATTTGTTCCAACGAAGCAAATCTCTTTTTTTATTCTTCATCATCCTCGACTTCTTCTTCAATTTCTTCATATTCTTCTTCAACCGGTACTTCTTCTATAACTTGTTGTGGTTCTTGTTTTACTTGACTTACCGGCTTAACGGCATCTTTTGTTTTTTTATTATTCTTAACTTTTTTCTTTTGAGCCTTTAGTTCTTCTTGCTGACGTTTAATCATCTCCTCACGTTCACGATTAAACTTTTTATAATCAATATCATTACCATTTTCAATAGTATTCGGATCAACCTGCGGAGTATCATCACCACCACTTGATGTTACACCTTTTCGTTTACCCATATAATATTCTTTTAATTTTGCATGATAATCTTTTCTGAGTTGTCTTAACTTTTGACGATAAACTTTTTTATGAGCACGTTTCATAGCCCTTTGTTGTTTTTTAAACTCTTTTTCTTTTCGTTTTTCTATTTTCTTATCACGTTTTGCTTCCCATTCAACCTGTTCTCTGGATTCGTAACTATCAAATGTTAATTTAAACCCAACAGTACTAACCCCATAGTTAGCGCCTTCCAAGTCGACCAACTCACATTTTTCGCCTGTTACATCGACAGCCCAAGTTCCGAGGAATGCCGGCAAATCACCCGTATATGCATAACCGCAAACTAAAATTCTGTTTTGATTTTCTTTATCAAAACCTAATGGGTAAATATCCCATCTGCATTCTGCCATATCAACACCGGTCGCATTGTGCCAATAATTGATAATAGCAGCACGCACTTCCGGAAGTTCCCATGACCTGTCGGACTGAAAATCATGCACCCATAAATTCGTTTTCCAGATACCTTCGTGAGCCCAACCAAGTTTTTCTTTAGCAACAATATATCTGTTATCTTCAGAAAAATCGACAGGTGTAATTGTCCTAAACGCACCTTCAACAGAAATATCTTTATCCGTTTCAAAAATTGGTTTATCAATTTTTTTTGCAACATTTGCTTTTTGAACCCGTTCCAACTTTGTTAATTTTGTATCTAACGGAATAACAAAAACAGAACAAGAAGTACAATTAGAATCGGCATAATAATAAACAGTCGGATAAACAAGCATCGTAAAATCGCCGGAAACGATTCCCTGAGCATTAATTTGCCTATCGAAATTAACTTTTCTAGGCAGATTTAATTCAGGAGAGCCGGGAGGATTATTATACCTAACAAGTTTATAAGTCGGCTGAGGAACATACTTCATATCACTCTTTTTTAAACGTTTAGCCTCACCTATGACCAACTCTGAACGAGGGATACCTTTTGAAAGTTCTTCATAATCTTCTTTTAGCATATACCCTGATTTAGGCATATTACTTTTCTCATATTCCTCTTTTAAATCTTTTTTTTGTGCTTGGTACTGATACTTAAACTGTCGAACAACGGGGTCACGTTCTTTATGTATAATAGGTTTCATCTCGTCACAAACGAGTCTGACAGAAACAACTAAAAAAGCAATTATTATAGCCCAAAACATTCTATACCAAACCCTCAGTAAGTGCAGTATTAGTGGCTTTTGCTCTTGTTTCGGCTGACAATTTTTGCAACACATTATGAACATGAGCCTTTGCCGTGTATGGAGAAATAGTTAATTCTTCAGCGATTTGTGTATTTGTTAAACCTTCAACAATCAGAGCAAGAACCTCCATTTCTCTTTCTGTTAAACCATATAACTGTTTCCCTGCTTGATAATTTATCCCTGTTGAACTATTTGCAGATTTATTATCAGGAGTTTGAATATTTGATAATACAATCCTTGCAATAGCCGGATCAAGCCAAGCAACTCCTTCCGCTACGGAACGAATAGCAGTACATATTTGTTCTTTCGAAGCATCTTTCATAACATATCCGTCAGCACCTGATTTGAATGCTTCAAAAACATCCTCATCATTATCTCTGGAAGTAAATATCAAAATTTTACAATTAGGATTAAACTGCTTGATTCTTCTGGTTGCTTCAATTCCATCAATCACAGGAAGTCCTATATCCATAACAATAACATCAGGGAACAAAGATTTGGCGAGTTCAACACCTTTTATACCATTTTCTGCCTGCCCAATCAACTCAATATTTTCCGCTTGTTCAAGCATAATAGACAAACCTAATCTTTCTAATTCATGATCTTCTACTAATAATGTTCTTATCATTTTATATACCTATTTATTCACTATAACGATTTTTTCAGAATTTTCATCTTTTTGTTTAATCAACACATCTTGCAAAAGGAATGAAAACTCACTACCTTTATTTAATTTACTTTCAAGCCAAATTTTACCGTTGTGTGCTTCAACAATTTGTCTGGATAAATAAAGACCTAACCCTGTACCGGTAGAACGTTTTTTACTTGTTCCTTGAGAAAATCTGTTAAACAGATTCGGGATATCTTCTTGCGGAATACCGTTACCATTATCTTGAACTGTAAAAATCAAGTCATTACCTTGAGTTTTAACAGTGACAACGATTTTCCCATTATTATTTGTATAATTTATAGCATTCCCACACAAGTTACAAATAACACGTCTAATTTCTGCTCTATCAGCATTTATTTTAATATCATCATTTGTTTGATAATCAACGGAAAAATCTATATGTTTAGTATCTGCCAACGGTTTCAACTCCGCATAAGTTTGTTCAACCAATGATTTAAAATTAAAATCTGTTTTACACAAATTTAGTTTTGAGGCATCATATTTATAAACTTCTAAAAGTGCATTAACTAATCCTAACAAATCTTCATTACTTTTTTTCATTGTAGATAGAAGCAATTTTTGTTTTTCGGAGACATCCCCGATAGAACCGTCTAAGAAAAATTTCAATGTTTGTATTGCGGCAAGTAAAGGTGTACGCAAATCATGAGTTAGTGTTGCGATGAAATCATCTCTAAGTTTATCGGCTTCTTTTTGTTCGGTTATATCATGTATAACCCCAACAAATCTACGAATAAGAGCATCTTCAGATATACATGCAAAACTGACATCAACCGGAATTTCTCTCTCACTTAATTTGTTATATAAAGTACAATCCCTAATGAAGAACTCATTATCTTCAGTTTTGAAAAAATCTAAAATATTATTCTTTTTAGAAATAATAATGTCTTTGAGATTACTTTTTTGAATATTTTTCTCAGATAGTCCCAGAAGATTTTCACATGCTTGGTTAACCTGTTCAATATTACCGTTTGCATCAATCAAAATAATGCCATCAGCACAATTAGAAAAAACACCTTGAAGTTTAGCATTAGATTCAAGCAAATCCGCAGTTCTTTCGGCAACAATATTTTCCAAATTATGAGAATAGTCTTCCAACTTATTATTAGCGATTTCAAGTTCTGAAATTTTTTGATGAAGTTGACTTAATAAATAACTTCTTTCTATCCCGTTTTTAATACTCAAAATCAAATCATCATTTTCCCACGGCTTAGTAATATACTTATATAAACCAACCTCATTGATAGCACGAATAGCGTTTTCTTTATCAGCATAACCGGTAAGGAGAATTTTACTAACCTCAGGATATAATTCATTTGCTTTGGAAAGAAATTCCAATCCGTTCATCTCAGGCATAACAAAGTCGGACATAATCAAATCCGGAGCATTATCCTTAATATATTCTAAAGCCAACCGCGGATCGGTAAAAAATTCGGCATTAGAAAAATCTTCGAGATATAAAAGAGTTTTAAGTGTTGATATCAGAGTTTCATCATCATCAACGATAACAATCTTCCCATTCTTCATAACATTATTGTATCTTAACACCTATGTCATGACAAATTCGTAAAGGTTTGTAAATGGAAACAGAAAAAATGTATTATGCAGTTAAACGTGATAAGAGGAAATTCCAACAAATATTTTTAAAATACGAACTCAAACCTATAAAATAGGGATTCATATAGCAAATTCCACTAAATTGGTTAAAATGTAGTATAGTATTATCTTTCAACCGATTTTTAGTTATAACAGAGCATGGGCAAATAATTTTTCATTTTTAATTTTATCCAGACATAGGTACCTACAAGTTATTACA
>CACXGY010000052.1 GCA_902767275.1 uncultured bacterium
AAAATGCTTTCGCATTTTAGTGGCTTCTCATCCTCACATACTCATAATAAAATTCCCGATAACATAAGTCATCGGGAATTTTATGGGGCGGGTAGTGGGATTCGAACCCACGCATAACGGAACCACAATCCGTGGTCTTAACCACTTGACGATACCCGCCATATTATCATATTTCTATACATGTTCAGTTTGACAACAATTTAATTATACCAAGTCAATATTTTTCTGCAACTTTTTATTATTCATTACCTGATTTGTTTTGATATTTTAAAACGGCTTGGATATTACATCCAAGCCGTTTTTTTCTTTCTTTGTTTCGTTCTAGTTTATTCTTTGGAACATATATCCTATTCCTCTTGCTGTTAATATTAACTCTGGATTTGTAGGATCTGTTTCCAATTTTGAACGCAATCTCGAAATATGTACGTCTACTACACGTGTATCAATTCTGTGATCCGCAGGATATGACCATACGTGTTGCAATATTTCGTTTCTTGAATATGCTTGTCCGGAATTGTTTACCAATAATTCTAATAAACTGAATTCCATTCCTGTTAAACGTATTCTTTCATTCTTTCTGTATACTTGACGTCTTGCAGTATCAATCTTAATATTACCTGTTGTGATAACGTTCTTGGCAACTGCCTTACCACCTGTCGGTATAACTACATTCTTATCACTTGTTCTTCTTAATACCGCTTTAACTCTTGCTTCTAATTCCTTTGGGCTAAATGGCTTAATTACATAATCATCTGCTCCAAGTTCTAAGCCTGTGATTCTTTCTGATACATCTCCCAATGCCGTAAGTATTATAATCGGCACATCTGATGTTCTTCTGATTTCTCTTGTTACTCCGTATCCGTCCATCTTTGGCATCATTACATCTAATACTACCAAATCAGGATTTTCTTTATTAAATAACTCGACTGCTTCTTCGCCGTCTTCGGCTACAACTACGTCATAACCTACCATCTTTAAACGAGTTTCTAAAATTCTTCTTATACTTGCTTCATCGTCAGCAACCAATATCTTTTGGCGACTTGATTCTTCTTGAAGTTCTTCGTTTTCAGCCATTTTACCATCCTTTATTCTTAAACATAAATTATTACAAAATATTTAATTTCTTTTCGAAATCTTAATTTTTATAAACATATCTTAATATAATTGACACAAAATTGCAAGCGATTTTTTTATTTTTGCTCAAAATCATTCGTTTTGCCGATTTTGTTATTGTATTCTACTCCGAAACACTCTGTGTTAATCCTTTTCGTCTTAGAATCGATGCTAATTGCATATACAATTCCTGATTCTTTGCCGAACGGTCTATATCACTCGCTTCTTTTATATATGCAAATGCATCTTCATATCTGCCGATGGCTTGATAAAACTCACTCATCTTCACATACAAATCTGCATTTGCTACATCTAAAGATATAGCCTTCTTTAAACTCTCAATTGCAAAATTGATGTCCTCTTTCTCAAACAACGCTAAGGCATTATAATAATACCCCTCGTAATGGTTTATATCTAATTCTATTAATTCTTGTGCTGTGTCAAAAAGTGCGTCATAATCTTTCTTTTCAAGATTCAACTCCCCTTCAAGCACTTTTGCATAATAATAATTAGGATACTTTTCGACTAACTCGTCGATTGTCTTTTGTGCATCATCTAACAATCCGAGTTTTATCATCAAGCGAACATTGAATGTTTGATACTCAAATGATTTTGGATTGACTTGAAGTGCTTCTTCTACAATCGTTTTTGCTTGCTTATACATATCAAGGTTGTAATATATTTTTGCAAGCGAATATAAAATCAATTCATTGTCAGGATTCTCTTTTAACATTTTTTCCAATTCTATCTTTGGTGATGCCAAATCGCCCTTCTCTGATTTTATTACTTGTAATAATACCCTAGAATCAAAATACTCAGGATTCAAATGTGATTCCGCTCCCTCATAATCTCCGCTTCTATAATATAAATATGCAAGAGAATAATGATACTTTTCTTCCATAGGATTTAAACATATCGCTGTATTAAAACATTTCTGTGCTTCCTCAAACCAACCTTTTAAATAATATGCCTGCCCCATATTATAATGATATTGCGGATTTTTTTCATCCTTTTCTATCGCTTCGCTAAAATAATTTATTGCATCATCTAGTTTTAGTTCATCAAGTTTTGTTAAACCTATGTAATTTAAACTCTCTGCGTTTTTTGTATTATTTGTTTCCAATTTCTTAAAAACCTCTGCTGCTTTCTCTTTATTATTCTTTTCGTAATATATTTTTCCGATTAATGTTAAAACCTTTTCCGAGTCAGATATTTCTTCGCCGTTATTTATTATATCTTCTAATCTCTCTATGGCTTCATCATATCGCTTTAGTTTGTACATTGCAAGTGCTGATTTATACATACATTCTTCATCTTTTATATCACGTGTGAGTTCTATTATTTCATTATTTTTGTTTTGAATTTCCAGTATGTTTAATAATTCTGCTAAATCAATTTCAGATTCGGTTATATTAAATACCTTTCTTGCTACTTCTTCCGCTTCTTTTATTTTATTCTCAGATAAATTTACTTCTAATACTACTTTTAAACTGCTAACATGTTCTCTGTTTATTTCCAGTGCCTTCATGGCATAATGCATTGCTCTTTCATTATTTTTTAATAAATAATACAAATCCGCCAGTTCGGATAAAATCTCAATATCATCCCCTACTTTTGAAAGTAATTTATAATAAACCTCTATTGCTTGTTTATAATAGCCTTTTCTTTTTAACTCAAAGGCCTCTATCATTAATTTTTTCATTATTTTTTAAATCCGATTTTTTTATGTTTTTCTTTTTGTTGTTCTTGTTCCGGTTTTTGTTGTTTATTAACAATAACAAGAACTTCATCCTTCCCTGCCATTTTTAAATTATTTCTTGCGATGGATTCCATAGTGGCAGTTGTGGAAAAATTTTTAATATCTTTTTTTAGTTCTGCATTTTTTGCTTCCGCTGCAATTTGTTTGGATTCTAATGTAGATATCTTTCTATGATATGCGACTACTTTTGATACATTTAACAATGCACTAAATGACATTTGTACAAGACAAATCAGTAATATTATTGTTAAAAATGAATAATAAAACTGGGTATGATGTCTGTGTTTTGCATTTTTTTTCTTTGTTTTCGCCGCTAAATTATCATCGGCTTTGATTTCTCGTTTCTTCATAATCAACATTATATCTGATTTTAATATCTATTACAACTATAACCTGATTCGGGTTGAAAATTCTACTGCAGAACGTACTTTTCCGCCTGTATAGTATGTATGTGATAAACCAAGTTCAAATCTTAGTATATCAGGATGTTTTTTCCATTGTGGAGTATAAATTATTGATATCTTATTTTTTTTATAGTTTTCGTTCACATAAGCCTGAATTGTATCACGGATTACAAATGATTTTGATAATTTTATTTCAGGTGAAATTTGCACTGTTCTTTCATCAACCGTTCCTTCAACATTGCTCTCATTTGTTCCGACCGCTCCGGTTATGGCAAAATGTTTAAAATCATAACGGGTATATATATTCATTGTAGTTTGTAGTTGCGAAGTATCTATTCCGGAAGAATAAAAAGTTCCGTAAGAAAAATTCCCCGTCTGCTCGGTTATATAACTCCATACAGGTTTTACTATATATTCCTCTCCTGTTAATCTTGTGGCAGAAGCAATCGCCCGGCGTTCTACTATTTCAAGTCCGTTTGTTTTTATACGTTCATCTTTTATAGGAATAACCATATTGGCTGTTTTTAAATTTATATGTGGCTTTTCTATTTCTTCGCAGTTTAATTCTATTGCTTGAACTTTTGCACCCTCATTATAAATTACACTGCCTTTTAACTCCATTTCATTCGGAAAATATAAATCGTCATATTCCGGTTTTTCTTCAGTTTCTATATTTTGTTTTTCATCTTCAACTATCATAATATGATGCAGAGTTTGTACTCCCACAGGCTGTTCTATCTCCAATGAATATGCGGGATAATTATTTGCAAATAAAATTACTAATAATAACAATAATAATCTTTTCATATCTACATTGTATCTCAAAAAATATATAAATTTATTAAGGGATAAATAATTATAAAAGTAAAAAAGGCGACACCCAGATTCGAACTGGGGGTAAAAGCTTTGCAGGCTCCTGCCTTACCACTTGGCCATGTCGCCCTACCTCTCGTATATATATCCTATTTTAGATATAATTAAATGTCAAGTTAAATAATCAGGTCGTATTTTTTCAAAATAAAAAGTGCTTATCTATTTATTAATAAGCACTTTTTAAAAAGGTCTTGGTCCCATTGGCGGCATACCCATCGGTGGCATACCCATCGGTGGCATACCCATTGGCGGCGGTCCCATTGGTGGCGGCCCCATTGGTGGCATAGGCATTGCACCCGAAGGAGTTATCCCTACCGGCTTTAAACTTCCGATTGGACCTCTCGGCATTATATATGGTGCCATTACTCCCATTGACATCCTGTATTGAGTTACATAAGGATTGATAAATGGGTTAGTAGGCTTTGGAAAATACGGATTACATCTTGGACGCATAGATGTTCTATATTGCGGCATGTACGGATTAGTAAAGGGATTTGTAGGTTTTGGGTAATACGGATTACGTCTTGGTGCCACAATTCCGCCTGCCGGAGATAACATTGGCTCTGACATCGGACCTGTATTATATGGGTCATACATCGGCATCCCAAATGGAACAGGCCAGAAATACCGTCTTACGGTCTTTCCTGCCATATTTGGTTGTCCTTCTATTATATCTAAATGTTTTTCCATTTTTTACACAGTTTTCCCTACTCTTTTATTAAAACAGTTAGCGTTCAAAATTTGTTCCATGTATGGAAAAATTTAGATAATTGTTACATAAATTAATATCAATGTATTATCAAACTTTGTTTTCTTCACCCTTCAAAAGTCTAACTATATTTTGTCTGTGAAGGTATATTATATATATTGCTCCTAATGCACAATACGCTGTATATCCAACGGGAGCATGTCCAATATAATGCATTATAAAAGGCGATAATCCCAGTGCGATTATAGAACCTAATGATACATATTTTGAGAAATAAGTAATAACCGCCCATACAACAGCAATAACAACTCCTACTTGCCAGTTTAAAGCAAGAATTGTTCCAACCCCGGAAGCCACTGATTTACCGCCTTTGAACTGCAAAAATATAGGCTTACTGTGTCCTAGTATAACCGCAACTGCAGCCAATACAGGAAACAAACCTACACCGCTTATATCGCCTGCCCACATTTTTGCAAGGATTACAGGTAATGCACCCTTAAATGCATCTAATAACATAACCGTAAAAAACCATTTTTTACCCAGTACTCGTTTTACATTTGTTGCTCCTGTCGAGCCGGAACCTACTGTTCTTATATCTTGCCCTGTTTTTAATTTTACAATTATATATCCCGTAGGAATTGAACCTATCAAATATGAAAGTAATAATACAATTCCAACTATTATCAAAATCTCACTCATACTATCTCTCCTTCTCTTACAATAATACAATAATATTCATATTATTAACTATTCCTTCGACCTAAATTTAAACTTTTGTAAACATTTTAATATGTGTGTTATAAACAATAAATCTTGTGGAACATGATATACATAGAGTTGCAATGCTATCTTGTAAAGATTTGTAACGACGGAGAAATTAAATTAATCAATTTTAAAAGAGAAACAGACTTTATATACATGTAAGATGATGTATAGTTATGTCTGTTAAGTCAAGACGTATCAATGAGGAAAATTAAATGGTATCTTTTAGTCCAAAAGTAAATAACGATTTATTCAAAGTCGGCGGATTAAATCCATTTGCAGCATCAGGCAGAGTTGCTTTTACCGGTGGCGAATCAGCAGGTGCTGTTGACGGTTTTTCAGAAAGACACGGCAATGGCAAAGCAGCAGGTATCAATAGTAATGGTGTTCACGGCGAAGTTTCCGGCACAGGATTAAACGGCGAACACAGACTTGATATTTACGGTTAATTTGTTAGAAATTAGATAATATATAAAATTGAAAGAGGGTGTCCAAACGGACACCCTTCTGTATATTTATTTATCAAATTGCCGTAGAATATGTTAAATATCCTTTTTTCTGACTTTACAGACACCTTTTTTGTTTGAATAGATGTTATTTTCTCTGTTTAATATATAATCATATTAGGAGAAAAATATGATTTTAGTAACAGGCGGTGCCGGCTATATTGGCAGTCATTGTGTAATACAATTATTAGAACAGGGTAACGATGTAGTTGTATTTGACAGTTTGGAAGTCGGACATATTGAAACAATTGAAACATTACAAAATTCCTTCAAACAAAATTTTAAAGGGTTTGTCAAAGGAAATCTTCAAAATTTTGAGGAAATAAATCAAGTATTCAAACAATATAAAATAGATGCTGTTGTGCATTTTGCAGCATTTTCTCAAGTGGGAGAATCTGTTGAAAACCCGCAAAAATATTATTTTAACAATGTATATGGTTCACTAAACTTATTTAGAGCAATGTTAGAAAATAGTGTTAAAAAAATTGTTTTTTCATCTACTGCCGCAACTTATGGAGAACCTGTTTATACTCCGATAGATGAAGGGCATCCGCAAAACCCTATCAATCCTTACGGTTCATCAAAATTAATGATTGAAAAAATTTTAGATGATTACGACAAGGCTTATGGGTTAAAAAGTGTTCGTTTGAGATATTTCAATGTTGCAGGTGCAGATTCTAAAAGTAGAATCGGTGAATGGCATGAGCCTGAAACCCATTTGATTCCTAATATTTTAAAATCTACTTTCTCAGGCGGTCAAACTTTCAAAATGTTCGGTACTGATTACGATACTGTTGACGGTACTTGTGTTCGGGATTATATTAATGTTGAAGATTTAATAAACGCTCATTTATTGGCACTGAAATATTTGAATAATGGCGGAGAAACTAATTATTTTAATCTTGGTACCACTGACGGCAACAGTGTGAAGCAAGTCTTTACCGCTTGTGAAAAAGTTACTCAAAAACAAATCCCTGTAGATGTTCAAGGCAGACGTGCAGGCGACCCTGCCACTCTTGTCGCTGATAACAAAAAAGCAAAATCTGTATTAAATTGGACTCCTGAAAAAACACTTGAAGAAAGTGTTAAAACTGCTTATGAGTGGGAATCCGTTCTTCAAAACAGACTTAACAATTAAATATCTCCAGGAGTCAAGTTTTGCGAATTCAATTCCAATATACTTTCAAGATAAATTATTTCACTATCTTTTTTTGATTTTAAAGAATTTTCCGCAATTCGCAATATTTCTTTTGTGACATCTTTAATATACGTACCTTTGATTTTTGTATCCAGTGCCAATCTTGGAGCATTGTATCTGTATTCAAGAATATCATTATATGAAAATTTATTAAGAAATTCTTCGGTTGCAGTCATTCCGTCAGGATTGTAAAAAATTCCTTTATATATTGCTAACAATGAATAAATATATTTTTCGTCTACGCAGTCGTGGTTCCTTATTTCTATAAAATTTCTCAATCTTACTTCCGGAAAGAATAAGTTTGAATGAAGTTTATAATCTTCTATTGTTGCATCATAGCCTTCCCATCCGTTTTCAATGAAATTTTTAAAATTTATTTTTCCGTCTATATGGATATATTTTCCATCTCTGACAATGTATATCATAGGTACATCAAGTACTGTGTTTATATAATTCTCAAATGACATTTTTTTGTTAAATCTTGTTGCAAACCCGCATCTTTCATTATCTGTATTTAACCATGCCAATGCCCTAAAACTTTTATATCCTGTATCAACTCCTCCTCTTATTTGTGAATTAGCGTACATAGCCGTTATAAACGGAGATAATTTATTTGCAAGATTAAATTTTCTCATCGCATCATCTTCATCTTTAAAATCTATTCCGACCTGAACTCCTGCGGTTTCTCTCATCATAACATCCGATAAAATTCCCCACAGATAGTTTGCCATGAGTTTATATCGTTTTTTAGGGATTAATTTTATATTTTTATACGTAGTTTTAGGATAAACTCCATAATTAAGAAGTTGTACATCATATTTATCAAAAGTATCTATTAAAGACTGATTTATTTCATCTATTTTTTTCTTTAATTCTGATATTGTTGATTGCGGCTCAATACTAAGTTCGATTTGCGAGCCGGGTTCTAAAGTGATTGTATCGTGAAGTTTTTTTAGTCCGATAATTTCGTTATCATCTAATAAATAATCCCAGTTATCTATTTTTGCAAATTCTTTTAATATTTCACAAACTCCAAAATCTCCATAATATGAAATGGTATCTTGAGTATATTTATTTATTGGAAGTCTTTCGTATTCAAGTCCTATCAGTTCTTTACTTTTACATCCGCCGTAATATAGTTCTAATATATTTGAAACAGAAAGTTTTTCTTTGCACGATGTCATAATTACTCCTTCCAATATTATACTTCGAAATAAGTTTTTATATAAATAAAATACTTCGTATCTTAAAAAAACGGTTTACCCCATTGTATTATTTATTGAGATATACAAGTATTGAGATAAAGATTATAAAAAACAAAAACCCGAGGTTGAACCGTCGGGAAATAAGAAAATTATAGGGAAAATTATATTTTTGAAAAAATTAATTTTGAGTGTTAAATATCTAAATAACTACTCATTTTAAGAGAACAGTTTGAAAGTCCTTTCTACATTGTCATGTGCGACAGTTTTAAGAGTATCCATTTCTTGTTTAAGAGCATTTCTTTCTGATTCCAGTGCTGCCAGATCTGTATCGTATTTTCTGTCTTTTAAATCAATACGTTTCATATCCGCTTCATATTTTGCTTCGGCTTTTTTCAAATCAGTTTCATCAGATATTTCTCTTAACCCTGTATGCGTAGCAACACTTGTTAATTCTTCATCTATGAACTTTTTAAATTCTTCTGTAGAACCCGATGTAATACTTCCGCCGCTTGGTCTTTTAGCAAGTACAAAAATACCTGTTTGTAAAAAGTTTTCTAAAATTTTACTTGTTAATTTTGATACATTAACTTTACCCATTGAAGTTTCAAATTCAGAACCTTCCACGAATTCTTTATATGTTGTTGTGCCGTTATTTTCCTCCACGCAATAAACATGGAATCCCGCACCTGTTAAATCTGAGTATTCAGTAATATCTTTATATGTGGTTGATCCGTCGGAATTAATAGCACGGAATTGAACTTTAAGAGCATCAAGTGCATCTTGATAATCTTCGTACACTTGTGCAGATTCGTTAGCCATTTGCAATTTCATAGCCTCCAATCGTTGAGCCTTGTACTCAATCTGGTGCATTCTGGCTGTGATATTTAGTAGTCTTGCTTGTGACGATGCTAAACCCATTTTGAATCCTTTAATTCCGTTCTTTGCATGCATGACGACTTTTTTTTGCAAAACTTTAGGGAATACAATCATTTGTTTACAATTTGTTACAATTGCAAAAGTTTTCAATATTTTTATTGAACATAATATTTGTTATAACAATTTTGCAATCTTTAAAAAGCATAAAACTTTTAATACATTTTTCGTTTTTATGTTTATATGTTATTATTTTTTTATACAATTTATATTTATTTTGGTGATTTTATGGATATGAAAAACTATATCAAGCAGTTTGACGAGAATAAACAAGTCTCAATGACCGGTGCAAGAGCCTTGGTCATTTTTATTTATATATTAAAAGAACCGAGAACATTTGAAGAAATAAGACAATTTTTGATTGATTGCGGAGTAGTAAGCAAAGAGTATTCTATTGATACAATCAGAATAGATATAAATACATTAAAATCAATAGGTTGTGAGATTACAAAAGCAATTAAGAAAACTAACAATAAATATGGTGTTATATCTCATCCGTTTCGTTTAAAACCGGAAATATCAGAAATTGATGCTATTAAAAAGGTTTATAATAAGATTGCTAAGACAGCATCGCCAAGAACACTTTTGAACTATCACAGACTTTTTGCAAAAATAGCAGATTATACAGATGATAACTATATTAAAGAACAATTAGCAGGAATATCAATCCTTAAAGATGTTAAATTAGATTTAGTAGAAGAATTAGTCAGCAACGAAAAGAAACATAATAAAATCAGAATTTTATACAAGCCTGCATCTTCTGACGAAGTAGAATATGATATAACTCTTGAAAGAATAGGAGTTCGCAGCGGTAAATTATATGTATTTTGCTATAATCACAATTTAGGAACAAGATCTTTTCTTAATGTTTCAAGAATAAAGTCAATTATTTGCAATATTTTTGACAAAGATTCAACCATCGGACTTGATGTAAACGTTAAGTTTCAATTGAAATCACACGATGAATACGAACTTGATGAAAATGAAACTATTATTGAAGAACACGAAAAATATGTAATTGTTGAAGGCAGATATTTCAATGAATTTATTGCCGTTCAGCGAATGTTAAGTTTTTCTCCTGATTGCAAAGTAATTGAACCTTGTGAAATAAAAGAAAAAGTTATAGAAAAACTTGAAGGTATGAGGTTGTTATATGAAAAATAAAGATAGAAAAATCAATGTAGCATCTTACAAAGTTTTGTGTACACTGTTAAGCCTTTTTGAAAAGAATTTAACAATGAAAGAACTTGTTGCTGCTCTGGAAACATACGGCAGAGGTCCATATAACAATTTTGTTGCAAGTAAATATATAAACACATGCAAATCATGCGGGCTTGATATTCAAAAAATTAACGGAAAGTATTCAATTGTTAATTTCCCTTTTATGGATAAATTTTCTGATGCCGAAGTTGCTCTGCTATACGAGTTAAAAACGTACAGTGAAAACTTAAAACCAAGTCAGACAGAAGAAAAAGTAAGCAGTTTTCTGGACAAACTTCATGTCACATTTTTCAAGGCAAGTAATGGTTTGCGTTCAAGCGAAAATTACAGAATTATTAAAATGTTTGAAAAAGCACGCAAAAAAAAGTTCAATATAAAAGTTATATTTAAAAATGGGGAAGATTTTGATTGTACACCTATTGAGGTTTTTTTGAACAATGAAAATAATACTTTGTACTTTAGAACTTCAAATAAAAAAGGAATTAAAGAAATTAGCACGAAAGATATTGTAAATATTAGGTTAACAGACAAAAATGATGTTGAACCTAAAGAATCTTTTGATGTAGTTTTTGAATTAATAGGTAAACTTGCACAAAGATACCAGTTGCGTGAAAATGAAGAAATAATCAAAGTAAAAGCCAATGGCAACATTGTCGTTCTAAACAAATATGAAGATAAAAAAACTCTATTAAGAAGATTGATGCGTTATGATTCTTCTTGTAAAATCAAAAAACCTGAATTTTATGTAGACGAAATGAAACGAATGATAAATGAATCTTTAAATAATTATCAATAAAAGATAAGTAATAGTTGATATGTACTAAAATCATTCAAAATCTCTAATTTATCAAATCAGTAACCCATCCTCGCTCCTTCCCTTATCAATAGAAGGAAGTGGTTATAACTCCTTTTTATACCCTTTTGTGAACTTTTGTCATATTAATTTACAATTTTTTACATTTATAAGCATGTCTTAAATATACATTTTTTGTCGTCTTTTTTGCATTTGTCATATTATATCTATTCCTAACTTCTAAAGGATGATATATTATGTGCATTTTTTAAAAAACAATCAAAAAGTGTCTTTATATTTGCTTTATATTTGAAAATTAACTGGCAATTTTTAAATTTTAGACTCTTTAAAATATACATAGAGGTTGTTATAATCTCAATACAGGTTGTGGAAATAATGTAAATGGCAAATAAACTCAATTTCCATCTCGTGTTAACAAGTATGTGTATTATATGATAGATCGAATTAGAACAAATAATCAATTACAAACAAATAAAATCAACAGCCAAAGAAAAAATGACAGACACCAAACCGGTCCGAATTTTAAAGGTGGTTTTAGTACTCAGGTTATAAATTCATTGGTTAAGGGGGTTCAAAAATGCGAAAAGAACCCGATGCTTAATGTTGCAGTAATTGACCTTGTTACAGCAATCGGTCCTCGAAGTATTTGGGAATCTTTCACAAACTTATTCGCCGGTTTTGAAGCATTCAGGAGAGAATCCTCAGGATTAATTATCAATTGTTTACTTCCGGGTTTTGTCGCTTTAGGTGCTGCTAAAGCAATGAATAAAGTTGTTATGGGCGATAAGTCTAATCTTTCATCTTGTTGGGCAGGTAAAGACACTATTGATGCTGTATCTGAATATTATACAAATGCTGAATCAACCGAGGCATACAAAGATGGTATGTCAAAATTTAATGATGCTAAAAAAGCAAGAGTATACGCAACACATTATAATATGTTGTCTGATGCTCAAGGTGTTGATGGAGATTTAACAAGAAACTTTAAAGACATTAAAGAATTTGATATTTCTAAGACTGCCGAAAAGTTAACAGAAGCAACTTTTGAAGAACAAAAACACTTGTCATTCACAGAGAAAATGCAATCAATCGGAAGAAGTGTAAAAGGATGGTTCTCAAAAGGAAAAGTTGCAAAAGAACAATCTATTTTGAACAAAGCGTTTGATGATGCAGCATCAAAAACTCATATAACAGAAAATGTTAAGTTTGGTTCAGGCGAAAAGGCAGTTGTTTCCGACTTAAAATCTGCTATGAAAAACTCTACAGGAATTTTGAGAGGTTTCTTATCAGAAGGTGCTGAAAATGCAGATGAAATAAAAGCATTCGCCAAAAAAGCAAAAAAATTAGTCAATGTAAAAAGCGGTATCGCAATGACATTGATTATCCCACTTGCCGCTTCGATGCAATCTATCAACAGATGGATTACAACAAGAATGTCCGGTGTTAAAGGTGCTCCTATATATGATGACTACGCAGTAAAAAAAGATGCACCTCAAAAAACTCCTGAACAAGAAAAGGCTGATAAACAAGCATTACTTAAACAAAAATTCATTTCTGTAGGTTCAATGGTCGGCGTGGCACTTTTATCAATGATGAAATTACCTACTCCTGCAATGTTTAAAAACATCTTCCAATTTAAAGGACAATTCCCGACAATGGATCAGGCAAGAGCCATTTCAACTGTTTCATTTGGTTCTCGTATGGCTGTTGCTGATGATAAAAACGAACTCGCAGAAGCAACTACAAGAGATATTGTTACTTTCTCAAGTATGTATTTCTTAGGAGATTATGCCGCAAAAGGTTATGCATCTTATTTAGAACATAAAGACGGAGTAAAACTCCTCAACAGAACTAAAAAGGTCGATAAAGATGCAAATATATTCAAGAAATTCGGAAATTGGGTTGTTAATACAAAACTCAAATCTACCGATGAACTCGTTTCTGATGGTGTCAGATCTTTAGAGGACATGCGTAATTTAAGAGCAAAATGTCAATCTGTAAACTTAGGTTCTTCATTATTGATATTAGGACTTTTAGTTCCTGTATTCACAAGATTGAAAACCGAAAGAAATCATAAAAAAGAGTTACTGGCACAACAAAATAATCTTAACAATGTAACAATTAATAGCAAAAAAGAAAATTCAGGAACATTCAATAACATGAAAATAGTGGCCAATAATGAAACATTTCAATCATTTAAGAATTTAGCCCGTGAAAGAAAATAGAATGCAAGTCAATTTATCCAATAATTTTCAACAACAACAAATTTCCCATAAAAATAACCACCAAAACAAAAAAAACAATAATGGTGTGTCATTCAAAGGTGCAGGTTTTACAGCGGTTTTAGATTATCTTGCAACAAATCCTGTATGGGGTGCAACAGCGACAGATGTCGGATTTATGGGTTCTCCTACCACAGGTATGGAAATATACCGCAGAGGTTGGGGTTATGGATTTGAAGCAGGGTTCAGAGAATATACTTCTACTTTAAATGATGCTTCTGTCGGTTTATACGGACTTGGTGCCGGTACTTTAATCGCAGGTGCGTTAACAAAAGACGGTATTACTAATCCGCAAAGAATTTTTGCTTCTAATGAATCTATTGATGTTCATTCTGATAAATGGAAAGCAAACGGCGGAAATGTTGATAAATATATTAATGATTATGTTGATAGTATAAAAGGGTTTAATCCGAATAGTGAAAGAGCAGATTCAAAAGGCTTTGTATCTATTGCCGAAGAACATAAACAAGGTATTATTGAAGACATGAAGTCACTTGCAGGTGACAATCTTGATAAAAAAGAAAGACAAAAAATTACCGGCAGACTTAATGCTAAATTGGTAGAGGCTACGGGCTCTGAATCAGAATTAATGATTAGCCACGGCGACAAGTCTGTTACTTCTTCTGTAAAAACAGTAACTGATGATTTTTACAGAATGACGAGAGCATTACAAGAAAATGGAAATGTTTCAAAAGTTGATAAGTTCGTTTCAAAATTGAAAAATTTTGGTAAAGGAAGGGCTTTATTGGGTCTGGGTGCTGCAATGGCAGTATCTGCATGTTTCCAACCTATAAATGTTTGGATGACAAAGAAAAGAACCGGTAGTGACGGTTTTGGCGGTGACAGCACAAGAGCAAAAGATAACTCTATTGCATTCAAAGGAATGAAACTTGCTTCTATGGCAGCAATGGGTGGAATTATGCTTGCTACTTTGAAGGCTAAACCATCTCAATTCCTTGATAGAATGTTATTTAAAGGTACTGCTCCTACTATTGACCAGTTCAAAGGTTTGTATGGTACAACCATTATTTCAAGAATGTGGATGGGTAGAGATAAAGACGAACTCAGAGAAATTAATACTAAGAGTATTCTTGGTTATTTAAACTGGTTAGTCTTAGGTAACTTTGTTGAAAAGGGTGTTGCTCTTGCGTTCCAAGATAAAAACAATCCAATCATAAAATATAACAAAGAAAACTCTAAAGACGGATTCTTGTATAAACATTTTGGAGAAAAAATTGACAAATTCTTTAACAGTTCTATTACATCAAGAAGGGAAATCGTTACAGATGCTCTTACAAAAGAAGGAAAATCTGTTCTTAATCCGGATGGTTCTGCTAAGAAGATGAAACAATTATTAAAAGATTTTGAAAAATTAACAAACAACGGTGTTGCTAAGAAAAATCTTAAATTAAAAACAGCAGCACAAATTGCAGGTTATGTATATTCAGGAATTGTTCTCGGTGCAGGTATTCCTTATTTGAATATTTCTGTAACAAATCATGTTACCGATAAGAGAAATAAGAAAAAACTTGCAAATGTGCTTAATGTAAACAATCAAGAATTTGTAAAATCAAAATCTGATTTTACAAACTTGAATACAGTCGCAACAAATGTTTAAACTATTTATGCAGACATTTTAACCCAGCCGGAGATTTTACTGTATCCGTTTGAGCCTGGTTTATATACGCATCTTTTTACAGAGTTGCTTGCGTTACCCTCGATTGTATGAATAGTTCCGTCAGGGTCAACTTTTTCTACAATACCTGTGTGAGATGCACCATTACTCTTTTGAATCATGACATCTCCTGCTATAGGTTTATAACTGCCTATTGCGGCATATTTTCCTTTTTGTTGTGCTGCAGCCATTATTCCGCTAACAGATGCTTGATATCCGAACACACCGTTACCTTTGTAACACCAAGATACGAAACTTGCACACCATGCGGCTCCATTTGCGGCACCATTTCTGTATTTATTGATAGCAGGCCCATCGTTGTGCCCTGTGAGTTCTTTTACACCAATTTTACCTGTCGCATTTGCTAATGCTTGTGCGGCTGTTTGTCCAATTGTTCCATCTCCGCCATTAGCGTAATATGCACTTGATGCTCCGGCTGACTTTGCTGCCGCTGCACACTGTGCCATTATCTCATTAAATTTTGCCGTATCACAATAAGTATTATCAATATTTAATACACTGTTACTAAAATCTGCTGCCGATTTTCTGGCATCTTGTATATTTGTTTTAAGGTTTGCATCTTTATTTTCTACTTTTTCATAGATACCATCCATGACTTTTTGCTGTTTTCCTGCATGTTTAGCAAGAGTTGTCATTTCTGTTGTTAATTTTGTTTGTTTATTTTGATATCCTTGTAATTCTTTTGTTAGTGCATCAATATCTTTTTGAAGTGATTCTTTTTTCTCAGAACTTTGAATTCCTTCATACTGTGCTTGCTTTTTCGTTATTTCCGCTTGTGTAATGTTAATTTTTCTTGCTAATTCTTCGCTTTCATGTCTTTTACTTACAAGTTGTTTTTGTAATTTTGTAAGTTCTTCATAAGCCTCTTTGGCTTCTTTTTTTATTTTATCAGATAATTTTGAATCATTTTGTATAAGGTCATTGATTTGTGATTGTAGAATATTTAATTTTTTTTCATCGGTGCTAATCCTTAACTGTTGCAAATCAGACATTAGATCAATGGCTTCAGCCGCAGTCATTGATTCGGTTCCTGCTACCGGTTCTTCTGTTATTGTACTTTTGTTTATTTTTTCTTCGTAGTACTTTATCATATCTTCTTCTGTAATAGAAGAAGCATCGCCGTCATATTCCGCCAATTTTTTGATATCGGTTTCACTGATTTTTGCATTATCAGTACCGTCACCGTCATCTGCCGTTACGCCGGTTATACTATCAAACAATCTGGATATTGCTGCATCATCCATTTGCTGCGAAAAGATAGATTTATCTTTTCCTGCATCTTCTTTTGCAAGAGTCTTATATTGAGTAATAAACTCATCTCTTGTTTGTCCTGCTTTGATTAAATCATTAAAATTTTTCACTTCACTCATGGTTATATCTCTCCATGTATATGAAAAGATATCTTATTATTAGATTTCAACATGAAATTTTATTGTAACATTTCTTAATTATTATATTTCATTAAAATCCCGGACTGTTATGTAATCCGCCCAAAACTGCGTATCTCTCTAGCGGAGAATATTCTTTTGCCAAACGGAAAAAATCTTTTACAAGTAAATTTTTTGTATTTTTTAGATTAAAGCCCGCTTCTTTAAAAAATTCTTTTTGTGCTTTGTTGGTGTTAATATAATTTTTCATTTTTATATAGAGTTTGAATTTTCTTGATCTTCTGATTATTTCTCTGGTTGCAAAATACAAGATTGTATTAAAATCGACTTCGTATCCGTTTGAATAATTAAAATCAACGGTATAATTTTCATTATCTGCGGTAGAAATTTTGAAATATGAAATTATTCGTGATGTTCCGGGTTCTTCTATTACATATCTGTATTCATTAGCATAATTTAAACCGGAAAAACTTGATTCCATAAATTCTTCTTCTTTTCTCAACAGTGTAGGTTTAAAATGTTGGAAAACAGAATCATTATAGATATCTGCGACTTCTTTTATATCAGATTTTTTAAATCTTCGATATTTCATATTATTATTTTTTTTAAAAGAAGTTCTGGGAACTTCCCATATTTGCTCATAAGAACATTGTCTAAATCCGCAGTTGTTTATAAACATTTGCGAAAGTTCAGTATAGTTATCATCTACAAGTACATAAAATGTATGAGCACCCATTGCACCGTATTGTGAAATTACAAATTCAACTAATTGTTGTGCCACTTCATAGGCATTCTCTATAAAAAACAGTTGAGAAATATTTATTTTTTTATAATTACCTCTAAATGTGTGAGCGGTTATTAACCCAAAAATTCTTTCTTTTTCAGTCAGCAAATATGATTCGTCTAAAAATTTATATTTCAGCGGTAAATAATAATGCAAATGACCGGGAAGTCCGTTTGTAAGTATGTCAATGAAAAGGTTTTCATCTTCTACATTAAGAAAAGAGCGTAAATCTTTTAATCTGGGTTTATCAGAAATATTTAATTTTCTAATTTTTGTCATATCTAAATTATAGCGATTTTTTTAAAACATTTCAATAAAAAAGCAGATTTTCGCATTACTTTCTGCAATCAGCAAGTTGGCGATATAGTTCTATTTCCTTATCTGTTAAGTCTTTAGGAAGAACTATTTTCATTTTCACTTTCAAATCTCCATATTTACCGTTTTTATCAGGTAAACCGAGTCCTTTTAATCTTAGTGCCTGACCGGATGATACTCTTTGAGGAATTTTAATATTGATTTTGCCGTGCAAGGTTTCAATATCTTTATTTGTACCAAGCACTGCTTCTGTCGGAGTTATTTCCACTTCTTTTGTTAAAGTTGTACCGTCAATTTGATATTCTTTATCTTTAATATGGACAACCAGATACATATCTCCTTTTCTGCCGTAAGAATCTGTTCTGCCTTTCCCTTTTAATTTTATTTTTTGTCCCTCTGTTACATTTTTTGGTAACTTAATCTTTGCAGAAGATGAATTGTTAACATAACCCGTTCCGCCGCAATGGGTACAAAACCCTTGAGGAGGACACTGAGTACATTTTTCCATATTTGTGAACTTAACAGTTATTGGTTTTTCATCAAAAATATCTCTAACAGTTATATCAAGATTTTTTGTAATATCAAGTTTTTCGGATTTAGGCGGTCTTTGTTGTGTTTGAGAAGTTCTTCCCTGTCCGAAATCAAAACCGCTAAAATTATGTGCTTGAGTTTGCCCGCCGGCCATAAAATCTCCAAACAAAGAACTAAAGAAATCTGAAAAACCTCCTGCGCCTTGATTGAAGTTAAAACTTTGCCCTCCGCCTTGATTAAAATTAAAACTAAAGTTTTCAAATCCCGGCGGCGGAGTATATTCAGCACCACCTTGCCAGCCTGAACCTAAACTATCATAACGTTGACGTTTTGCATTATCACCCAGCACTTCATACGCTTCGTTGATATCTTTAAACTTTGATTCCGCTTCTTTTGTTTTATTCACATCAGGATGATACTTTCTCGCCAATTTTCGATAAGCGGATTTTATCTCTGATGCTGTTGCATCTCGTTTAACACCTAATATTTCATAGTAGTCTTTATATTGCATAATTATCTCCTATTTTTAATATAATATAAACATTCTCAATATTAGAAAAACTTAATTATTTTTTAACAGTTATTACAAAATTATTGAGATATGGAGATTATATCTACCTCGAAAAGATTATTTTATCTAATAAAAATTAATACAGTCACACAACTGTATATTCAATCAATCTATTTTTATCCTTCTCCGATAGTATCGACTGCTTCCACTCTGATATCAGTAATAAGTTCAGAATAAGAAATTACAACGATAGTAGGTATATGTCGTTCTAAGAGTTGGAACAAAGGTAATCTTATACGAGGAGAACATAAAATTACAGGTTGTTTGCCGATATTTTGATGTGCTCTCATCAGAGTCATTGCTGTAGATTCAATCAAATCTTGAACCTGCATAGGATTTAACAAGAACATTGTACCCAATTCCGTACGTTGACAACTGTCATCAAGCACCTTTTCCCATTCAGGAGAAAGAGTAAGTGCATATAAGATATTATCTTCTTGTACGTTAGTTAAACATATTTGTCTGCCAAGTGCCGCTCTCAGACGTTCTGATAATATATCAGGTTCTTTAGAAAATCTTGCATAATCGCATAAACGTTCAAATACGAATATAATATCTTTAATAGAAACTTTTTCTCTGATAAGGTTAACGAAAATTTTTCTAAGGTCTGATGTTGAAATAATTGCAGGAACAAGGTCATTAACAAGAGTAGGGTCTTGTGAACGTACAAGTTCCATGAGTTTAAGTACATCAGTTTTTGTCATTACTTCATCAACGTGTTTACGTACACATTCTTGTAAATGGGTTACAAGTACATCAGTAGCATCGACGGCAGTAACAGATTTGGTTGCCTGAGCGTCTTCTGCACTAACCCAGTATGCTTGTGTTTGATATGTCGGGTCGACAGCAATAATTGCATCATCAGGAACATTCTTTCTGACTGCATCCCATTGATCAGCAATAACCATATATTTACCCGGATATACATATCCTGTCGCAACAGTATTACCACGGATTGATATCATATATTCATTCGCTTCAAGAGCAGAGGAGTCCATAATACGAATATTTGGAATGATATATCCGAGTTCATCAGTAACTCTTTGACGTAATGCCGCAATTTTAGCAAGTAATTGACCTTCTTGATCCGGATCGGCAATGACAAGCAGACCGGCACCTACTTGTAAACTCAATACATCTACACCCAAACGTTCATACATCTTGTTCGGGTTAACAAGGTCTTGCATATTTTGTCGTACATTTTCAAGTTGTCCCAATTGCGATTGAACGTCTGCATTGATAAGTACTGAGAAACCGGCAACGGTTAATCCGATTGAGAATATCAAAAACGGTACAAACGGTAAACCTGTAATCGGGCATGTTATTGTAATCAAGAATAAGAATGCCGCAGAAAAGAACAATGAATACGGCTTGTTCATAATTTGATTTGTCAAATCCGAACCTAAAGAAGATGCATCAGCAGATGCACGTGTCATAACGATACCTGCTGCGATTGACATCAACAATGACGGAACTTGTGATGCTAAACCATCGCCGATAGTTAAAATTGTATATTTACCGACAGCATCTGCGATAGGCATTTGCTGCATTAAACAACCTATAATCAATCCTCCGACAATGTTGATTATTGTAATGATGATACCTGCCATAGTATCACCTTTTACAAACTTCATCGCACCATCCATAGAACCGAACAAACTTGATTCACGTTGTAAATCTTCACGTTTTTTAACCGCTTCTTCCGGAGATATCAGACCGGCATTGAAGTCGGCATCAATCGTCATTTGTTTACCGGGCATTGCGTCTAATGCGAAACGTGCCGATACTTCCGCAATACGTTCGGCACCTTTTGTGATTACCATAAATTGTACTACTGTAATAATCAAAAAGATTACACCACCAACAACCATATTTCCACCTGTTACGAATGTTCCGAATGCGTGGATTACTTCGCCTGCCTCGCCTTTTGCAAGGATTAAACGTGTTGATGCAATAGATAATACCAGTCGAAACATTGTTCCTAACAAGATGATTGTTGGAAAAGCCGCTAATTCAAGTGGCTTTTGTATATATAATGAAATCATCAATAAAACAATTCCAAGTGTAATATTTAATGATATTGAAAAATTAATTACCCAAGTAGGCATTTCCATAAGCAAAATCAAAATAAGTATAATGACAAATGCCGCTAAACATATTTCACTTATAGGTTTACCTTCTGATGCCATTACTCGATGCTCCTCAATGCATTTTGAACAATGTCTAATTGTGCTTCAATACTTGCATCCACAAGTCCGTTATTTGTTTGTACTATACATCCGCCTTCTGTGATACTTTCATCTGACAAGATTGATAATTTTGTATCCATACCTAATAATCTTATCTGTTCCGGCAAGGTGTCTTTTATATATTGTACCTGTAGTGGATTTACTCTTAGAATTATTTTTGGTTCATTCTTAGAAAGAGTTTTTAATACATCCATAATTGTATTCAATACTATTTGCGGATCTGTTTTAATCTCTGTTTTAATAATTTTTTGTGCAATTTCCATTGCAATACCTAAAATATTAGGAGCAATTTCATTAAACACTCTATCTTCTGCTCCAAGAAAAGCCCCAACAACATTTCTGAAATTTTCTAAATCAACTTGTGCTTGTTGTATACCTGCATTAAACCCATCTTGATATGCACTTTGTTTTATTTGAATTGCTTCTTCCTGAGCACGTGAAACAAGATTTCTGTCATCTATACGACGATAACCTCTCCTTCTGTTTCCGGTTCTGCGTTCTTTTCTTTGGGTAAAGTCAATGTTATCAACATCAAAAATGTTGAGTTCTTCTTCTTTTTTCTTTTTTTCTGCTTCGGCTTCCTGTTGTTTTTGTGCTTCTTCTTCAGCAAGACGTGCGGCTTCTTTTGCCGCTATCTCCGCTTGTATCTCTGCTTCTGTTTTTTTGGAAATCTTTTTCTTTATTATCATACTTGTATTATACATTAATTTATTGTTTATGACTAAGTGTTTACAATATTTAAAACCTTATAAATGATTTTGTTATTAAATCATTCATTTAAAATTCGTATTTTTTGTAAAAAACTTTTTTATCCTAATATTTTTTAATTTTATGCTTTTGCTTTACAAATTCACTTAATTTCGTCATAATACTAAATGTATAAGTTTTATAGGAAAAAATAATTGAACACAAAATATTGGGTAAGTTTTTCATCAATAGAAGAAATTGATTCAAAATTTATTATTGCATTGTTTGAGTATTTTGGAGATATTCAATTAGCCTATAATGCAAGTGTAAATGAGTTAATTGAATTTAATACCAAGACTTCAGGTTATTATAAAAAACGAGTAGATGAATTCATTACCCACAGAGAAAAACTTGATGCAGATAAAATTTATTCTTCTGTTTTAGACAGAGGATTAAAAATAATGACGTATGATTCAACGGATTATCCGTTTATGTTAAAAAACATATCAGATCCGCCTGCTGTCATATATTATAAAGGAGATTTTTCTGTATGTAATCTCAATCGTACAATAGCAGTTGTAGGCTCACGAAGGTTAAGCAAAAACGGTCAAGAGTCATTAAAAATAGTAATGTCAGGACTTGCCGGAACAGATTTGTGTATTGTATCAGGACTGGCAACAGGTGCAGATACCGCCGCACACAGATTTGCATTAGATAACGGACTTAAAACAATAGGTGTTATTGGCAGCGGAATGGATAACCTATATCCTTCTTCAAATAAAAAATTATTTGAAGAAATAATAAACGGTAATGGTGTTGTTATGAGTGAATATTACCCGACATTTGAACCTTTACCTTTCAGGTTTCCTCAAAGAAACAGAATTGTTTCAGGTTTATCATACGGAACACTCGTTGTCGAAGCAGCCCTCAAAAGCGGGGCTTTGATAACCGCTAATTTGACGTTAGAACAAGGCAGAGAACTAATGTGTATCCCCGGACTTATATCAAATCCTAATACAGCAGGAATTTATAAAATGCTAAAAACAGGTGCTGCTATGGTTACTAATTCCGAAGATATATTAAATGCTCTCGAATGGAATATTGATAAACAAATTCCATTATTTAAACAAAATGATAATATTGATTCGTTAACAGCAGAAGAACAAAAAATAATTTATTCAATAGATGTTGAACCGAAAAGTTTTGATGAAATACTAAAAGAAACAAATATAAATGTTGATGATTTATTAATGCATCTTACCACATTAGAACTAAAAGGGATTCTGGAACAAACAACAGGCGACAGATACAAAATTGTCAGATAATATATTTAATACTAATAAGTTAAATTCCTAATAATTATATTTTACTTTTTGTATGTTCCATTTACAATAATATAGAGTAATAAAAAAAATAGAGTATTTATTTTAAATTTATTACAGTGATTAAGGAGAGAGATGGCATCGTCAAAAAAAGAAAAGGCTTTAGTAATAGTCGAATCACCTGCAAAATCTAAAACAATAAAAAAGATTTTAGGTTCAAATTATACTATTGAAGCAAGTTTAGGACACGTTAGAGATTTATCATCAAAAAATGATTTAGGTTTTGATGTGAATAACGGGTTCAAGCCATCATTTGTAATTCTTCCCGATAAAAGAAAAGTAGTTACGAAACTAAACGCATTGGCAAAAGAGTCTGATAAAATATATCTTGCTTCCGACCCTGACCGTGAAGGAGAAGCAATTGCATGGCACGTAAAAGAAGTCCTAAAAGTGCCTGATGATAAAATATACAGAATAGAATTTAATGAAATTACTCCAAAAGCGGTTAAGTATGCTGTTGAACATTCAAGACAAATAGATATGGATAAAGTTAAGGCTCAACAGACTCGCCAAATTCTTGATAAACTTGTAGGTTACAAACTGAGCCCTGTGTTATGGAAACAACTAGGGAATTATCATCTTTCAGCAGGACGTGTACAGTCTGTTGCACTAAGAATGATATGCGAAAGAGAAGAAGAAATTGATGCATTCGTTCCTGTTGAATATTGGTCTGTCACAGTCGGACTTGAAAAGGATAAAAAATCTTTTGAAGCAGAACTTGCTAAATTTGTGGGAAGTAAAATAGAAATTAATAATGAAGAAGAAGCATTAAAGATAAAATCTGATTTAGAAAATCCTAATCTTGAATATATAGTGTCAAATGTTTCAAAACGAGAAACAACAAGAAAACCTACCGCACCATTTATAACTTCTACATTACAAAGAGAAGCAAGTTCAAAATTAGGTTACGGTGTATCAAAGACAATGCAGATTGCTCAAAAACTATACGAAGGTATAGAACTTGAGGAAGGCTCTGTCGGGTTAATCACTTATATGAGAACCGACAGTGTCAGAGTGTCTGATGATGCTCAGGCTATGGCAAAAGATTTTATTTTGAATAACTACGGAGAAAAATATTATCCTACAAAACCTAATATATACGGTAAAAACAGTAAAAATGTTCAAGATGCTCACGAAGCCATCAGACCGTCTTACCCTGAAAGAACACCTGAGAGTATAAAACAATATTTAACTAATGAACAATACAGATTGTATAAACTAATTTGGAATAAGTTTATGTCTTCGCAAATGTCGCCTGCAAAAATTGCTAATAAGACAGTCGATATAACAGCAGGAGATTATGAATTAAAAACAGGAACGAGCAAAGTTATTTTTGACGGATTTTTGAAACTGTACAAAGATGCGGAAGATGAAGAAGTTTCAAAAATTCCTGATTTATCAGAAGGAGATAAACTAAAACTTAATGAGGTTGTACCAAAACAACATTTTACCCAACCGCCGCCAAGATATTCTGAAGCATCACTGGTAAAGGCTTTGGAAGAATATGGAATTGGCAGACCTTCAACATACGCAAGTATTATCACAAAAATTCAACAACGTCAGTATGTTGAAAAACAAGATAAAGCACTTGTTCCGACTTTTTTAGGTAAAACCGTATGCAAACAATTAGTAACACAGTTTTCTGATATTATGGATTATGCTTTCACGGCAGGCATGGAAGAAAAACTTGATGAAATTGCAGATAAAAAAGCCGTTTGGAACGAAGTTCTTCAAAATTTTTATAACCCGTTTATTGATACTGTGAACGATGTAATGTCAAATGCTCAAAAAATAAGAATAGAAAGTGATGTCACATGTCCTAATTGCGGAAGAAAAATGATAGTTCGCACAAACAGATACGGTCAGCAGTTCCTTGGTTGTTCAGGATATCCTGAATGTAAGACAATTTTGTCACTGGATAAGACAGGTGCAGTAGTTAAAAATGATAATGAACCTCAACTTGCTGACGAAAAATGTGAAAAATGCGGTGGAGATTTATATATTAAAATAGGTCCTTACGGACGATATACCGAATGTGCAGAATGTAAAGACCGAAAAAGTATAGTGAAAACAACAGGAGTTGTCTGCCCTAAATGCGGAAAAGGCGAAATTATAGAACGTAAATCAAAACGTGGAGTTGTATTTTTCGGATGTAACAAGTATCCTGATTGTGATTTTGTTCTGTGGAATGAACCTACAGGAGAAAAATGTCCTAACTGTGGTTCTCTGCTTGTGAAAAGAACATTAAAAAGCGGCGATGTTATTGAATGTTCTAATCGTGCTTGCGGATATAAAAAATAGAATGAGTAGTAGAATAATAAAAATCGTTTGGTTTTATTCAACTATTTTAAAACCACGCTTTTTGACTTAAATCCCCTAACTCATTTTCTAATTCAGTCATAAATCCTTTACGGGTTAAATCATAAGTAATCGGAGTTATTGATATTTTGTTGTTTCTGACTGCTGCAATATCCGTTTTTGCATCTTCAGGTTCATTAATAATTTCACCCGCCATCCAATAATAAACTTTCCCTCTTGGGTCAACCCGTCGTTCATAAGTATCTGTGAACATTCTTTTCCCTAATTCTGTTATTGCGACTCCGGATATATCTTCTTTTTCTAATCCCGGAACATTTATATTTAATACTGTCTTTGAAGGTATTGTATAATTATTAATTTTTTCAATAAATTTTGCGGTAAATTCCGCTGTTAATTTAAAATCTTCATATTCTGTATGCAAACTTGCAAGAGAAACAGCAATACTCGGAATTCCTAATAATGCCCCTTCCATAGCACAACTAACCGTACCTGAATATAGAATATCTCCGCCTAAATTTGGACCATGATTTATTCCTGAAATTACTAAATCAGGTAATTCATCATTAGACAAAATTGCATTAACCGCAATTTTAACACAATCTCCCGGAGTCCCTGTTGTCATCCAACAACGCTTTGCTCCGTATTTTGAATCAACTTCTTCAACTCTTAAAGGAGTATGTAATGTTAATGAATGACCTGCCGCACTGCGTTCTCTGTCGGGTGCCACCACGTATACATTATAACAAGGAGATAACGCTTCTATCAATGCTCTTATCCCGTTTGCTAATATTCCGTCATCATTTGATAATAATATATTCATTATTTCTCCTCTAAATTTGTATATATTAGTATAAACAACTTATAATGAAAAATCAATAATATTGTTGATAAATATTATCTCCCTGTCTATATCATATAGAATAATATATAATTTGTTTTAATCGGTATAATATTATAAAAAAGGAGATTATTATGTTTGAATTATACATATTAGAACACTGTCCGTATTGTAAAAAAGTCAGAAATTTTCTTGATGAAAACGAAATTGAATATACTATTATTGATACTTCTGAAAAAAGCAATGAAGAAGAACTCATAAGACTGGGCGGAAAAAGACAAGTACCATTTTTGGTTGATAAAGAACATAACGTTATGATGTACGAATCCGATGACATTATAGAATATATTAAATCATTGTAAAAAAAAGGTTTCTTTCATATAATCAAGATATGTTGAAAAAATATGAAAAATTTATAACTGATTTTCAAAAAAAGATTGATAAATATTTTAAGGAACAATCAGAATATATATGTTGCAAGGAGGGTTGCTCTGCTTGTTGTGAAATAGGAGATTATCCGTTTACCCAACTTGAAATGATGTATCTTATGCAAGGTTTTAAATCTCTGCCTCAAAATACACAAATAGAAGTTCGTAACAATCTTATGCAGATTAAAAATAACAGAGTTTCCACCCATCTGTTTTATAAATGTCCGTTTTTGATTAATAACAGATGCAGTGTTTATCAATATCGTGGAATAACTTGCAGAACGTTTGGACTTGCATATTTATGCAAAGATAAAACTGTAAAACTTCCGGAATGTGTTCACGAGGGTTTGTGCTATAGTAATGTATATAAAGACAATTATCTTTCGGTTGAACCTATAAAAGAGAGTTTGAATTTACTTGATATAACAGTCAGTAAACTCGCAAAAGATTATAAATTAGAATTTGGACCGAGCAGATCATTAATAGACTGGTTTCCATAAAAGAGAGTATATATGAATTTTAACGATGAATTAAAAGAATTAAAAAAGAAACATACATATAGACAAATTCCTAATATTACCGAAAAAGACGGGGAATATGTCATTGTTGACGGGAAAAAATTACTAAATCTTTCTTCAAATGATTATCTAAATTTAAGTACAAATGAAGATTTGGCAAAAGAATTTATCACTCAAAATCAAAGCGAACAGTTTCAATTTTCATCAGCATCGGCAAGACTCTTAAGCGGAACATCCTCTGTATACAGGGAACTTGAATTTGTGCTTGCTAAACTTTTCAAAAAAGAGTCCGCTCTAATATTCAATACAGGTTATCAATGTAATTTAGGAGTTATTTCTACCTTAGCAAGAAAAGGAGATATAATTTTCTCCGATAAATTAAATCATGCCAGTATTATAGACGGAATGAAACTTTCAGAAGCAGATTTCAGAAGATATAAACACTTGGATTATAACCATTTGGAAGAACTGTTAAAAAAATACAGAAAAAAATATGATAAAGCCTTGATTGTTTCAGAATCTGTTTTTAGTATGGATGGAGATATCGCTGACATAAGAAAACTTGTTGAATTGAAACAGAAATATAATGCGATATTGATGATTGATGAAGCACACGCATTTTGTTCAATAGATGATAATTGTGCAGGTATATCAGAAGGTTTTGATGTAGATATTATCACAGCAACGTTTGGAAAAGCACTGGGTTCTTTCGGGGCATTTGCGGTTTCAAATAAAACGATTATTAATTATTTAATAAATAAAGCACGTTCTTTTATATTCTCAACATCGATTCCACCCATTAATATTGCATGGACAAAATGGCTTTTAACTAAAAAAATGGATTTTATACATAAACAAAAAAATAAACTCTCAAGATTAACTATTGGAGTTCAAAAATATTTAAAATCTTCAGATATAGAAACGGTATCACATTCACAAATAGTACCGATTGTGATTGGAGAAGATGAAAAAACAATAGAAATTGCTGAACAATTAAAAAAACTCGGATTTTTTGTAATGCCAATCAGACCTCCAACGGTTCCGCCAAATACTTCCAGATTAAGGCTCTCTTTAACTGCGGATTTAGAATTTGAAAGTGTAAAAACTATTATTGATTATGTAAGAAATGAAATACAAGTGGATTAATAAAACAAATTCAAATAAATTAATTATTTTCTTTAACGGCTGGGGAATGGATGATTTTATAATTTCAAATCTTCAACCGGAAAACTTTGACGTTATTATTTTTTATGACTACAATGATTTAAACATAGATATTAATTTATCCGAATACAAAGAAAAACACATAGTTGCATGGTCTATGGGAGTAATGATTGCAACTCTGTTTGATTTTAATAATATTGTTTCTGCTACAGCATTATGCGGAACTCCTTTTCCTATAAATAATACTTACGGCATACCTGAAAAAATATATAATCTTACAATCAATGGTTTCAACGAAAAGTCTTTATCAAAATTTATGCACAGAATGTTTATCGAAAAACCTGATACAGACAAATATTCAAACAGAACTCTTGAAAATCAAAAAAAAGAATTGATAAAAATGCTTGAATATAAACCAAACAATAATTTTCATTATACAAAAGCAATAATTGCCGACAGTGATATAATTATCCCAACAAAGAATCAACAAAACTATTGGGAAACAACCAATACAAGAACTGAAATAATTCATTCGGGACATTGTCCTTTTGATTTATACTCACGCTGGTCAGAGATTATTGGTTGACTTATAATATAAATATGGAAAAAGAACTGATAAAATTAAGATTTACCAAAAGTTTAAAAACATATAGAGAAAATGCTATTGTTCAAAAACAAATGGCAGAAAATCTCTCAAAGATGATTACACCAAAAACTTTTAATAATATTCTTGAACTGGGCTGCGGTACAGGTTTTTTAACAGAACAAATTTATCATAATTTTCATTATAAAAATTATGATACTGTCGATATGGTTGACGGGTGTAAAAATTATATTAAAAAAATATCCGATAATATTAATTTTATCTGTGCTGATATTGAAAACTTTGTTCCTGAAAAAAAATATGATTTAATCATTTCAAATGCCACTTTGCAATGGTTAGAAAATTTGCCTGATTATATAAATAAAATTTCAGAATATTTGAACAAAAACGGAATTTTTGCATTTACCTTATTCGGTAAAAATCACTTTAAAGAAATGAATTTGTTTTTAAAGAATAATTTAAAATATTATTCTTTAGAAGATATTCGTATAATATGTTCCGGATATACAATAAAAAATATAACCGAACAATCTATAAAACAAGAATTTAATACTCCAAAAGATGTTTTATATCATATTAAAAAAACCGGTGTAAATGCTCTCTCAAAAAGTTCATGGACAATATCGGATTATAAAAAGTTTAATGAAGAATATAAAAACTATTGTGATAATAATATATCATTAACGTATCATCCTTTATACGTTATTTTATCAAAATAATTATTCAAAAACCTATTCTACTTGGTAATATAAAGATTTTATCTGAATGATTATAATCTAATATCAAGGAGAAATATCTATGGTAAAAATGCTTATATTCGATTTAAAAGATTCCGAAAAAGATTTCTTTAAAAATGATTTTTATACAGATTTTGATATAACTTTTTTCAAAGAAAGTTTAAATGAAGAAACAAAATTGACAATAAATGAATGTGATGAAACGGTAATTTTATGCGTTTATTCTACTTCAAAAGTCACACACAAAGTTCTTGAAAAATTTAAAAATTTAAGAGTGATTGCCCTGCGTTCAAATAATTATGATAATATTGATATCCCTGTCTGTCGTGACAGAAATATTGCTGTTATGAATGTTAGTGAAAATGAAAATAATTCGATTGCACAATATGTCATAGGCACAATTTTTTCAATGACAAGAAACCTTATAAGTGCCTCTATAGATTTTAAAGATAAAATCAAAAATTATGAACAGTATGAAGGCAGAGATATTAATAACTTAAAACTCGGAGTAATCGGAACAGGCAAAATAGGGAGCAGCGTGTGTAAACTCGCAAATCAATTAGGTATGAAAATATTTGCAAATGATTATATTATCAACAGAGATTTAACCGACTTTGTAGAATATCTTCCTCTCATTGAAGTATTAAGACTATCAGATGTTATAAGCATCCACATCCCGTATAATAAAGATTTTCATCATCTGATATCTTATAAAGAATTTGAAATTATGAAAGATGGTTCATACATAATAAATACCTCACACGGAAAACTAATTAATACAATGGCATTATATAAAGCCATTCAGACAGGAAAATTGAACGGAGCAGCATTAGATGTTTTGGAATGCGGAAATTTATATATGAACTTGCAAAACTTTTATGAAACACATAAAGGATTAAAATATGATTGTTTAAAAACTTTATTAGTTATTCAGGAATTGATAAAATCTCCAAAGGTAATTATTACACCACACATTTCATATAATACAAAAGATTCCGCACAAAAAATATTAAAATTAACTTTTAATAATATAAAAGATTATTATAAAGGATTACATACAAACAGAATAGTATAATAAAAAGCGGATATTAAATATCCGCCTTTATAGTAAGTTATAGATTATTTTTAATTATTATGCATTAACAGGTTTCTTTTGAGCGGTTGCACCCGGAATTGATTGCCAGTTAGCAGCCATAATCTTTTTGAAAGATTTAAGAGCAGTATCTTCAAGTTCGCCAAGTTCTTCAGCATTCATAATAAGTTCTCTTAAAGGAAGTAATGCTCTTTGGTCACGAAGTACACCTAATGCTGCTGCTGCACCTGCTCTAACCAATTCATTTTCTTTTTCATTCTTCATAACTTCAACCAAAGCAGGAACTGCTTTTGTATCATTTAATTTCCCTAATGAAGTTACTGCATAAATTCTAACGTTAACCCATTCGTCATACAACATGTTGATAATTTTATCAACTGCTTTTTTATTTCCTATTTCGCCTAACGCTCTTGTAGCATCACAACGAACATTAACTTTTTCGTGGTCTAAAGAACCCATCAAAGCATCTGTTGCAACATCACCGATTTCGATTAATGCATCTGTTGCTGTGATACATACTTGAGGATTTTCATCATTAAGTGCTTCAACTAACGGTTCAACAACAATCTTACCGCCTAAACGACCTAATGCACGAGCCGCACGAACTCTTACATCTACGTTTCTATCTTCTCTTAATGATTCAATTAAATATTCTGTTGCTTTTGAATCACCTAACTCACCTAACGCTCTTGCTGCATATAAACGAACAGAACCATTTTTATCATTTCTCAATACATCGATTAATGGTTCAACGGCATTTGAATCGCCCATTTCGCCTAACACTCTTGCAGCGTTATATCTAACTTTTTCTGAACTGCTGGTTCTTAAATCAGTTAATAGTTCTTCAAAAGATTTTTTTACTTGTTTCTTCTTTCCAATTACAGATATTGTCATTTAGATAACCTCCGACATACAATATTAAATAATCTACACTAACTTACTCTTATATAAAAACATTTTGTTTTAATTTATTGCCTAATTTTTGTTGATTATGTACTTTTATTAAGATTGTTTTCATATAAATTTTGTCCATCTCCTGTTTAAGGGTAAAAATTACACTTAATCAGTAATAGTAATATACCATATTTTTTGAAATTTTACTCTAGTACTAATTATATTTGGTTGGATAATTTAACTTTTTTTAAAAAACATGACTTAAAACCCCGTCATACCGCTATTTCATAAATCAACATTATTTACAATTTATTACTCACTGGGGATAGTAATAATAAACTCGCTACCGATTCCGACTTCACTTTTTACTTCTATTTTACCTTTATGTTTTGCTATGATTTTTGAAGAAATTGCAAGACCCAGACCTGTTCCGATACCGGCACTCTTTGTTGTATAACCTGCTAAAAATATTTTTTCTGTATCTTTTATTCCTCTACCTGTGTCTTTAATTGAAATTTTTAAGGATTTATTCTCGAAAGTCGTTGTTATAGTTATTATTCCTTCATTTTCAATCGCTTGACATGCGTTAACCAAAATATTCATGAAAACTTGATTGAGCATGTTCGGATAACATTTAACCATAGGAATATTGCCGTAATTTTTTTCTATAGTTATTCTATGTTTAGTTTCATGCCTGATTAAATCAAGAGTCAGGTCAAGTTCCTTATTTATATCTGCATCTTGCAGTTCTGCTTCATCCAGTCGTACAAATTTTTTCAAAGAAACAACGAGTTGATTTATTCGTTGAATGGCTTCTTTATCTGTTGAATTTATATCATTAAACAATTTCAGTAATTTATCATCAGAAATTTTTTGAATTAATTTTGTAAATATTTCATTATTAGATTTGATAGCAGCAACAGGAGTATTAATTTCATGTGCAACACCTGCAATTAGTTGACCGAGTGATGCCATTTTTTCGGAATTTATCAATTGAAGTTGTGTATCATTAAGTTCTTTAAGCGTTTTTTTAAGTTCTTCAACTGTTTCCAAATTCTTTTTATATAATTTTGCGTGAACTAATGCCGTTCCGAGTTGAGAAGATATATTTTCCAATATGTCTAATTCTTCGTTTAATTCTCTGCGTTGACGAGAAACAAGAACAACTACTCCTAATAGTTCCGTCATGTGATATATGGGCAAAACTATTCTTAAAGTTGACTCTTTAAAAGGTTTTGCGGACATAAATTCTTTTAGACATCTTGTATGTGAAATTTCTTTATTTCCGATTTTTCGCATAACCATAGAATCAAACATAATCGGCATGCCAATTTCTTCATCATCTAATGTTTGAGTGATTTTGAATATATTATTATTAATATTATATTCTGCATAATATGCTCTAAATGCACCAAATATAACTGACAATTCTTTTAATGTAGGTAATATTATTGAGGAAATATCAATAGATTCACGCATTATATTAGATATTTTATTAATTAGAGCCATTTTTATTGCCTGAGATTGGGCTTTTTGTTTTATTGACTCTAAACTTCTAATATCTTCATCTAAAAGTTGACATTTTAAATCGACAGATTTTTTTTCTTCCAAAAGTTTTTCGTATTTAATTTTAGAGGTTACATCTTGGAAGAATATAATAGTATATTTTCTGCGTTTTATAGCATTAATATCATAATATCTAAAATCTTCATTTTTATCTTGATAACTAATGTGAGTAACAAAACTTTCTTTTGATTTAATTGCCTGAACAATCGGAGAATGATATTCCCATTCGCTGTTATCAAGCAGACATATTTCACAATTTAATTTATGGGAAAACTTTTTTAAGGTTGAAAAATCCGAGAAATCACGTTTAAAAGCATTGTTGCGATATTTAACCTCCATCGTTTGCGTATCAACAACAAGAACCGGATTACTAAATTTATTAAAAAACTCCAACTTCTCCATTCTTTAATTATAAAATATGAAATAAAAAAAGTCCAAAACAAATATATTAATATAATAGGATTTTGAAGATTTAAAATAAATCATTTATAACTAATTATTTATTATAAATATTTTATGAAAAAAGTTGACATTAAAAAAAATATCATTAAATACATGAGCAAAACCTCCGAAAAATTATCGGAAAGAATAAATGGATAAAAACTAACACAAATGGATGATTTTTTATCATACAAATTAAAGTTTATCTGATGAAAACCGATAATACCCCTAAAAAGGGAGGAGAGCAACCCTTTTAAAACAAAAAGAAGGTGTAAAAATGGCAAACGGTATTGGTAGCGGATGGTATCCGCATTATGATTTAAGATCAAGAATTCAGCATACAAAGTTGGATACAGGAGTAGTCGGCATGTATCCTGCTCGTATGGAACGTATGGAAGAACCTGCGACTGTTGATTTTAAAGGAGTTTTATCAGGTTTGGTTGAACATTTTAATACTCAATTAAATGCTCCTGATAATCTTTTAAAAGATGTTATGTCAGGCAATGATGATGTTGATATCCACGATGTAATGACATCAATGGCAAAAGCGGAAATTAATGTCAATGTTGCAACCACTGTCGTCGGTAAAATCATTCAAACATACGATAAAATTATGCAGATTCAAGTATAGTATAGTAATACTAACATAGGTGTACACATAGAAAAATTAAACGTTAGGGTGTTGTAAAAATGGATTTTAAAGCGTTATTAAACAATAAAAACTTTTTGATAGGTGCATTAGCCGTAGGTGTAATATTATTTGCCCTTTTGATTACAATTGCAGTTGTAACTTCCGTTAACGGAAGCAAAGGCGGCGGACAAGTAGTAAAAGAGAAGGTAATAAAAGCACCTTTGGATTTGTTAACTACAGACAACCTTGGTAAAGCAATCGAAATTCAAGCATTGCTTGCAAGAGAAGGTATCACGGCTGAGCGTAAACTTGACGGTACAAAATCAACACTCTTTTTGCCGAAATATACTCAATCACAACGTGACAGAGCATTGTTAGCGATTGTTAAAAGCGGTCTTATGGATCAAAACGTCGGACTTGAAATGTTTGATAAGGGCGACTTCACTTCTACAAAAGAAGATAAGAAAATTCGTTTAGTCAGAGCAATTGACGGAGAATTGGCAAGACTTATCAGAAAAATTCCTCCTATTCAAAACGCATCAGTATTTGTATCTATACCGGAACAAACAATGTTTTCATCTACGCAAAAACCTGTAACTGCAACGGTTCAAATTGATATGCCGAGCGGAGATAAATTAGATGCATTCAAAGTTAAGGCTATTACTAACCTTCTTATCGGTTCTGTTTCAGGTTTAACATCAGAAAACGTTGCAATTACTGATACAAACGGTAATGTATACAACAGTATTATGTCACCGACTGATGAACAAGAAGAAAGAATGCGTGAACAAGATAAATACATGCAACAAAAGGTTAATATCCAGTTAGACAGACTTGTGGGTAAAGGAAACTATACCGCTACGGTTAGTACCTTCTTAAAACAAGCACCTACAGAAAAGTTCACAACCTGGTATGACCCTAATACTAAAACTGCTATGAGTGAACAAACCTTCCAAGAAGGTTTGGGTGATCAAACAGCAGATAGTAATAAAAATACGAATGCTGTATCTGTATATTTGCCTAACGGTTTACCTGGAGGTGGTGCAGATTCATCTCAAAACAGAAACTATCAAAGAACTGCTAAAGAAGTTCAATATGGTGTTTCTCAAATTCAAACAAAAGAATATGCTAATTCAGGTACTATAGAAGATATTTCAATCGCTGTTACATTAGATAAAGCAGCACTTCCTCCTGATATTTCTATAGAAGAATTGAAAGAACTTGTTGCTCGTGCAGCATCTCCTAAATGTAATCCTGAAAATGTATCTATAGCATTTAATGACTCAAACGATCCGTATCTTGCTTCAGATAACCCTGAAAAGTTACCTAAGCCGGAAGAAACAGGAAACCCTTGGTGGTTAGCAGTTGCTCTCGTTGGCTTAAGTTTGATTATCGGTCACAGATTCGTTGTTAAACGTCTTGCAAAGATGAAAGAACAACACGAAGACGAAATGGACTTGTTAAGAGAACAAGCATTACAACACGAACGTCAATTACAAGACGTAAGCAGAAGAGCGGCAGATTTAATGAGTCAACAAGATCAAATGCAGCAAAATCTGATCGAAGAAATTCAAGCAAGAGGTATCGGTCAACGTGGAGTAGATATTTCTCCTCTCAGAGATGCCCTTGCAGACCTCAAAGAAGAATTCGATATGATGGAGGAAGAAGAAGGAGCAGAAAAAATCAAGAGTTGGATAGAACAATAGGGGTAAATTTACCCCTCCCATAAGGGGTTATGACTATTAAATTAATACATATATAAACTTGCAAAGCAAAATTTTGAAAACGTGTTCAAATAATTAAATATGATATATAATAAAAAGAAAAGGATATAAGACGTGGCAATAGAAGGATTTGATTATAAAGAGTTTGCACAAATGATGTCATCTCAGGCAGGGGAACTTGTTCCTCAGAATTTTAATGAGATGCAGAAAAATTACGTTGTTAAAACCCTTACAAATTTTACTCTCTTAGCAGGAGAAGCCATTTCTAACGATGAAAGCCTGAATTTCAATGCCGATCAAGCGGTATTTGTAACTCAGATTATTGCCGAATGGTCTTTCCATAAATCCATTGACCTTGTTCACTCAGGAATTATGCCTGAACATTGGGATGGGGTTATGCAAAAAATTGCGTTTACTATTTTTGAGATAGCAAAACAGGCTATTCAAAAAGATATTCCGCAAGATAAAACTTTACAATTGATTGAACATCACGTTGATAAAACATATAAAGAAGCGATAGATGATTTGGAAAAACGGGGGATTATTACAAGTGAAATCTCTCAACAGGCTGCTCAACAATCAAACATTGATGATATGGCAAGACAAGTCCAAGAACAGGAAGCACAAGAACTTGCAGCACAGCAGGCAGCACAGCAGGCAGCACAAGCACAGGCAGCACAACAGGCTGCTGTTCCTGAACAACAAGGTGGTGTTCCGCAACCTCAGGTGCAACAAGCACCTGTTCCTACCGGTGATAAATCAGTTAAATTGAAATCTATTGCTATGGTTCTTAAATTACTTGATAAACAAAGAGCTAGAGAAGTTTTATCACAATTCCCGGAAGATGTTGCAGAACAATTGAAAAAATTAGTTAAAACCCCACGACTTGAAGAACAAGTTGATTTAAGAGTTGCTCTGCAATGTTTGGAAGATTTAAAAATGATTATGCCTAAGAAAAAGAAACTTTCTCAGGATAATATGGTCAGATATATGGATAAAATTTTCAACAGCCATGATATGGAAGAAGTTGAACAAGTTGTCAAATCCGAACGACCTTTTGTTAAACGTTTTGTTTCACAAGCATACGAGGGAGATTATTATCAAGGTGTTCCTTTGAGAGTTGCAAAAATTCTCGTTAATTATGTCCAAGATAATATGAAAAATGAAAATAAAAACGACGAAAAGAAATAATTTTGTTTTATGATATTCTTCGAATTATTTCGTGTGCTTCTTCACATTCAGGGAAAATGTCGGTAAGTTCATCTAAGACCTTAAGGGCTTCATCAATTCTTTTTAAATTTTCTAAACATTTTGCTTTATTCAATAAAAGAGGTACACTGTTTTCTGTTTCTTTTAATAGTGCATCAAAAATATTTAGAGCCTTCTCGTACTCGCCTAATTCATAATATGTAAGTGCCAACAAATTTTTTGTTTCTTTATCAGGATTTTGTTCTAAAGATTTGATAAAGTATATTTTTGCTTCTTCATATTTTTTCATTGAATAATAAATTCTGCCTGCTAAAAATTGGATATATTCATGCTCAGGCTGGTCATTCAAAGCAGATACTATCAATTTTTCCGCTTCATCCAATTCGCCAATTTCTATTTTATTTATTGCACTCAGTGCTTTTGCAACAACATCATCTTCTATTTCCAATGCTTTTTGATAGAATTTATCCGCCTCTTTGTATTTTGATATCGCATAAAGATAGTTTGCGTATTCAAATATTATATCAAAGTCATTAGGTGCAAGAGTCATTGCTGTGTTAAATTCTTCTTGGGCATAATCAAAAAGTCTTTGATTAAGATAAATAACGCCCAAATCTTTATGAGCAGTTGCATTTTCAGGATCCATCTTTATTACTTTTTTAAATATTTTTTCTGCTGTTCCGGTATCAAATAATTGAGTAGATAAAATTGCATATTGATACAAAACATCAGATGTAGGCGATGATTTTAAAATAATAGAATCATAAAGGTCTTTCGCTTGCCTGAACTGTCGTGTTTCAATATACAAATTAGCGAGTTTTTGAGCCATTGTAATTGATTTAGGGTTTCTTGAAAGTAAGCGTTTCATTATGATTATTGCTTGTTCATAATTTTTTAATAACTCATAGCACGATGCAAGATTATATTGAAACGAATCTTTTTCAGGATGAAGAAGTGCAAGTGCTTTATAATGTTTTGCGGCTTTTTCAACGAATCCTGCTTTTAGTTCGGACAAGGCAAGGGAAATAAGATAGTTTTCACGGTTTTCTATTTGATAGGCTTTTTCAAAATAATCACATGCCTGCGGATGTTTATTTTGAATTTGATATATTGATGCAATATTATAATACGATACTGAATCATCCGGTTTAATCTTTATTGCTTTTTGATAGCACTCAATTGCTTTTTCTCGTTGACCGATAAGAAGATATGCGGTTCCTAAATTATTATAAATTTGAAAATGTGAAGGATTTAATGCAAGTGCTGCTTCTAAATGTTCTATTCCTTCATTGTATTTTTTCATTGTAATATTTGCTGTTCCGATTAAATAATCAAACGTAAAATCATTAGGAGCAATTAGTTTACCTTTTTTACCAATTTCAATTGCATTCATTTCTCTGTTAGTTTTCATATAGATTATGCATAAATCTTTGTATGCATCTACATAATTTTCACGAACTTCTATTACTTTCAGATAATATTTTTCTGCATCAAGAATTTGTCCTAAGTTATCATAACAGTTTGCTAAATAAAATAATGCCGTTGCATCTTTTGGCGAAAGTTTTATTGCTTTTTCAAAGTTTTCTCTTGCTTCTTTAAAAAGTTCAAGGTTAACATTAACCAAACCCATTAATTTAACTGCTTCTATATCATTGTTATGCCCGTTGGTAAGATATTCTTCCAACGCTTTTTTTGCATCATTAAAACTTTCTTCCGATATTAAGTCTTTTATTCTGTCCAGTTCGCTCATGACCACATTGTACTATAAAAATATAAGGAGTTAAATGCTTTTTAATATTTATTATTTAACCTTGCTCTTTATTCTGTTGATTAATTTATTTACGTTATCACGTTCTTCATCAGGAACATCAAGTTTAATATAATCTTCAAAAAATTCTATTGCATCTTCATAGTCTTCTCTTGCGATGAATAATACACCCAATTTTTTATACGGCATTGGAAATTTTGTATTAACAGCAGTCGCTTTAAGATAATTTGAAATTGCTTTATCTATTTCATTATTTGCTTCATAAGCCTGTGCCAAGTAATAGTATAAAAATTCATTATTCTCTTTGTATTCAATAACATTTTCAAAGTTTGAGATAGCATCTTCATAATTACCAAGTTCAAACTGTACTCTGCCCATATCATAATAAGCATCATAATTTTCAGGCTGTGCATCAAGAATTTTTTCTAATTCTGTGATAGCCATATCATAACGAGAATCTTCTATATATACTCTTGCCAATAAATGTGCAATAACATAGTTATCTTCAATTTCGTAACTACCTCTTTCTAAAACCCCGATAGCACCGGACAAGTCGCCTGATTTATAATATAAATCTGATAAATTAATATATGTTTGAGGGATTAACGGATTTAGTTTGATAGATTTTGTGAATGATTTTTCCGCTTGCTCAAAATTACCTAATTTGGCATAAGCAAGTCCCATATTATTGTATATTTCAGCATTATCGTCTTCGTGTTCTAATATATTGCTAAATATATCAATAGCCTGTTGAAATTCGCCTTTTTTATAACATTCTATAGCCTTGTCTAAATCGTTTTCCATTTTTATATTACCGTTTTCCATTAATTAAAATCCTGCTTTTTCTCCTGCAACTCCGGCCTGATGTATCACAGTTTTTACATTACCTTCCGCCATAAAGTTTTTAGGTTCAAGAATAACTTTTATTTTATCAGCGGTAATTTCTTTTTCATTTTCTTTGATTGTGGAACGACCAATCATAAATACTTCTTGAGGTTTATTAGTAACTTTGTCAGGATAACACACTACCTTTGGTCCTTTTGCGAAATAATCATCGTACCATGCTCTGACATTTCCGTTACCGATAAAAATGCCGGTCTTTTTGTTATATTGTTGATAATTTGCTTTGAGTACAAATTCTTTTCCGTTTTCAAGAATAGTTGTCGTAACAGCATCTCCCATAGAAGTCATTTCTTCATTAGCCGCATCATATACAAAATGATTTGCTGTTGCATGGTGTTTTGATTGGTCAATTCTTGCTCTGCCAATTAAATCAATTTTCTTTAAATCACCATGACTGTCTGTTTTAATAATTGCTTTATCCGCATAAGCATTTATATCTTTATACTTTATTGCTACCGAACCAACCGCTGTCATGACATTTGTTCTTACATCATATTCTTGTTCATCGGCATTGATAACGGCAACAGGGGTTTGACCTTCGGTAATTATTGTTTGAGTATCCCCTTCCGCTTTAATAACTTTATTTAATAAAGAGAATTTTAAAATATTTGCTTTAACTTCTCTTTTTTTATTATTTTTTACTTCATAGGCATAAGGTTTGTCATAGAATGTAGCAGTGTGTAATTTGCTGTTTTTTACGGATACATCTGCTTTATCGCCGACAACATTTATATCTCCGTATTTTACTTTTACATCGCCGTTAAAATCAATTTTATTCTCTTTTTCTGAGAAGGTTTGAGTTTTTGATTCAATAATTAAATCTTCTGCAATAACTCCGATTGCACCAAGACATATTACTAATAATGACATTATGATTAAAAACTTTTTCTTATTCATATCTTCCCTTTTCCTATTTGTAAATTTTTGAACTTGTCTTACCCATTATTCTAAACCTTGAGTATTCAGAATCTATTTTTGCTTTTTCAGCGGTTGCTTTGAAGGATTTTTTTCTGTTTATTGTTACATTTCCTTCAACATCTATTTCTTTTGTTCTTATATGAAAAATCAATTTATCTGCTTTTAGAGATGTTTCATCTTTCAAGACAACAAATACATTTTCATATAATATTATTTCTTGCGTTTCTTCATTATACAATCCCTTAGTAGATTCAAAACTCATTTCAACGGCATTATCTTTATAAAAATTTCCTACGACATTGTTGAGATGTGCAATTTTATGGTCACTGCTATATTGTCCTGTTTCTCCAAATATCTCCCAGAATTTTTGTCCGTCTTTTGTTTCCGTTAAAATCATGCTGGAAACTTGAAGTTCTTGTCTGTCAACTCCGGATTTTAAAGCGTTTCTGTTAAAATTTGTAGTTATAAGACCTGCTGTAATAAATGCCCACAAAAGCATCATTACTACGCAGACTGTAATAATAAAATATACTCGTTGGCGGGTGTCCATGCCTGCCCACTTGATTTTTATTTTTGAAATTATTTCTTGAAAAAACGCTTTATCAATTTTCATAAATACATTTTAACACATAATATTATACAAATGTATTTCTTTACATATTATTAGGATATTTTAACAAATATAAAAAAACCCGTAAAAATCTTAACTTAATAAGTCATTTTACGGGAATCCTTTAGATATTTTTTGAAAACGGGTAACAGTTTTCTAATATATATCTATTTGGATTATGTTGTTTGAGCAAAAAATTTGTTTTATGCCTTTAATAAGATATAATATTTAAAAATTTTTTTATAAATTTTGCTCAAATATAAAAATATTAAACCTTGTATGCCTTTATTATTCAATGTTTTTATCTATTTGTCAATATATATATTGAAATATTAATAAATGACAGAATTATATTCTATCATTAATGGAATAAGGAAAGAACGTGAAAAATCCCATTCTAAACGAAATTAAAAATCTCGTAGCAGATAGAGATCTAACGCTCACGAAATTGGCAAAAATGATGGAAACAAGGCTTGCAAGAAAATATTCACTTGCCAGTTTATCTCAGAAACTCAGAAATGGTACTATACCTTATTCAGAGGTAAAGATTATTGCTGAGTTATTAAATTATCAAATTATATTTTTTGATACGTTAAAACAAAAGAGAAAAACCACATTAAAATAACATAATGAAAGGGACAGCAACCTGTCCCTTTGTGTTATTACAATGTCGTAGCAGATAAATGTTACTTACTTTAGGTAGAAGTATGCATTGATTCTTGAATATAGAGTCATAGTTCCTACCTCAATGTTTGTGCCGGAATCAGCAGATGCTTCGTTGAATGCTGCCCCTGCGGATTTTGACATCAACATCATTCTCGGCATGGTTTGTCTGCCTGATAATGAACAAGAACCGTCAACTGATTTCACACCTGTTATTTGTGTTCCCAGTGCAGATGCTATGTTATCCGCCTGTTGTCTTGCTTTTTTTGCTGTTTCAGCAAGTAATTTATTACATTCATTATCATATTTTGATACATTATATGATACATTGTTTATTGATGTTGCTCCTTCTGCCGTCGCTGCATCAATCATTTTACCAACTTCGGCTATTTTTTTTGTATGTACTCTTACATTATTTGTAACTTGATAATAGTCTAAGATTCTTTTGTTATTATTGTATCTGTACACAGGATTTGAATTATAGTTCGATGTTTTTATACTATCACCTTTAGTTGTATCAATAGATTTTTTTATTGTTTCATATACTTTTCCCGATATTTTTTTGTTTTCAGCCAATGCTTTTGCCATTGACTCTTTTGATGTTGTTACAATTTCTATACTAAAATCGACCACATCAGGAACTAATTCGGTTTCAGAAGATGCATTTACTGCTATGTAGCCTTGTTCTGCATTTGCACAATTTACCCCTGATATTATCATTATAAAGATTGCAAATAACGATACTAATAATTTTTTCATATAAAACCCTCCATAATTTTTAATAACAGAATATCATAAAATGTGTTTTTACAATAGTTTCTATCAATAAAAAAAACAGCAGACAATATAGCCTGCTGTTTTTTATTTTTTATTAAGATTTATTCATCTTTTTTATCTTCAATTGCTCCGACAGGTTCGTTATCTTTTTTTGATTTTTTCTCAAAGACAATTTTTTCATCTTTGAGTTTAAGCAAAATAACGTCACCTGCTTCATAGGCATTTGTTAAGATTTCTTCTGCGAGTTGGTCTTCAATCTTGCGTTGAATCAATCTTCTTAACGGTCTTGCACCATAAGCCTCCGAGTAACCGTCTTTTGCTAAGAAATCTTTAACTTCGTCTGTTACTTCGATTGATAAATCTCTTTCAGATAATCTCTTGAATAAGTCTTTCATCATCAAATCAACGATTTGTCTGATTTCTTCTTTTTGTAAATGATTAAATACGATGATATCATCAATACGATTCAAGAACTCAGGTCTGAATGCCTTTTTAAGTTCCTCATTAACTGTATCTTTAAGTTTTTCGTATTTATCTTTTGTTGCGTTTTCGGCAGTTGTGAAGCCTAACTTACCTTGAGTTGTTATCATACTTGCACCAACGTTAGATGTCATTATGATAACTGTATTTTTAAAGTTAACGTGTCTGCCTTTTGCATCAGTTAAACGACCGTCATCGAGAATTTGCAACATGATATTAAATATATCAGGGTGTGCTTTTTCGATTTCGTCAAAAAGAATAACCGAATAAGGTTTCTTTCTAATGATTTCTGAAAGGTGTCCGCCATCATCATATCCGACATATCCAGGAGGAGAACCAATCAACTTAGCAGTCGAGTGTTTTTCCATGAATTCCGACATATCGACACGAACCATATTATCTTCAGACCCAAACATTGCTTCAGCCAATGCTTTTGCCAATTCTGTTTTACCTACACCGGTAGGACCTGAGAAAATAAAACTTCCGATTGGTCTGTTAGGTGCTTTCAAACCGACTCTGGCACGTCTGATTGCTTTTGCTATTGCTGTGACAGCATCTGATTGTCCGATAACTCTTTGATGAAGTGTCTCCTCCAATTTTAACAATCTTTCACTTTCACCTTCTGTTAGTTTTGTAACGGGTACTCCTGTCATTACAGAGATTACTTCTGCAACATCTTCCTCAGTAACGACCGGTTTATTGGCTTCGTTATCTTTTTTCCATTGTTCGGTTACTTCTCTGATTTTATCTTTCATATTTGCTTCATCATCACGGAGAGAAGATGCTTTTTCAAAATCTTGATTTCTTATTGCTTCTTCTTTTTCCTTGATAATTGCTTTTAATTCTTTGTCTAATTCTCTGCCTTCAGGACAAAGTGAACTAACTTTTAGTCTTACCTTAGAACTTGCTTCATCAAGTACGTCAATTGCTTTATCAGGTAAGAATCTGTCAGTTATATATTTAGATGATAATTTTGTTGCCGCAATTACCGCATCATCAGAAATCACTAATTCGTGGTGTTCTTCATATTTGAATTTTAACCCTCTGATGATTTCAATTGTTTCATCAATTGTAGGTTCTTCAATGATAACTGATTGGAATCTTCGCTCAAGTGCTGAGTCTTTTTCAATATATTTTCTATATTCATCCAATGTAGTTGCACCGATAACTTGAATTTCCCCTCTTGAAAGAGCAGGTTTCAAAATATTAGCAGCATCAATTGCACCTTCAGCAGCACCGGCACCGATAAGAGTATGCATTTCATCAATTACAAGAATAACATTTCCTGATTGTCTGATTTCATCCATAATCTTTTTCAAACGTTCTTCAAATTCCCCTCTGTATTTTGTACCGGCAATTAAAAGCCCCATATCTAATTGGATAACTTTTTTACCGTCTAAAATATCAGGTACTTCTCCGTTAACAATTCTTGTAGCAAGACCTTCTGCTACGGCAGTTTTACCTACACCCGGTTCGCCTAAAAGAACAGGATTATTTTTTGTTCTTCTTGCTAAGATTTGTATAACTCTTTCAATTTCTTTATCACGACCTACAACAGGGTCTAAACGTTGTTCAGATGCTGCAAGTGTAAGGTCTGTACCATATTCATCAAGACTTGGTGTTTTGACTTTTGATGCACTTGATGAAGATGATGAAGATGAACCACTGCTACCGCTTCCTGTTGATGAAGATGTTTTTGACTCTCCAAGCATCTTAACAACATTAGTTCTTATCTTATTAAGGTCAACTCCGAGATTTTCCAATACTCTTGCGGCAACTCCTTCTCCTTCTCTGATTAAACCAAGCAGAAGGTGTTCAGTTCCGATATAGTTATGACCCAGTTGTCTTGCTTCATCCCAAGACAATTCCAATACTCTTTTTGCTCTCGGGGTAAAAGGTATTTCTACCGCTACAAACCCTGAGCCTCTGCCTATAATTTTTTCTACTTCAACACGAGCATCTTTTAGGTTGACACCCATCGATTTCAATGTTTTTGCGGCTACACCGGTGCCTTCACCGATTAAACCCAATAACACTTGCTCTGTGCCTACAAAATTATGACCAAGTCTACGTGCTTCTTCTTGAGCAAGCATGATGACTTTTATAGCCTTTTCCGTAAAACGTTCGAACATGAATCTCTCCTATTTAACATATAAATTTATATATTTTCATCATACACAAAATTATACAATTTATCAAGTCATTATTGAAAAAAGGAAATGTATACAATACGTATATTTATGGTTTTTTATATGTTTTTAATTTATTGCTATATTCTATTGAGAATTATATTTAAAATATATTCAATTTACATAACTGTTTATACGGGCAATATTTACAAGCCTTTTCATCTTCTGTCGGTTCAAAATGAAGTTCTTTTATATTTTTATATGTATCTAATATTTTTTCTTTTATTATGTCGTTATCTTCTTGTGTTAGTTGAGCATAAAAATTATGTTCAAAATCTTCCGGAAAAATTAAACCGACCATTTCGACTTTGCTTCCTGTATGCTGTGTTTCATAAGCGAGTTTATAAAATCTTAATTGATTAAGATAATGTTCATATTCCCTGCCGTCGGCAATTTGAGTTTTTGGTTTGTGTGAACCTGTTTTGTAATCAAACAAACAAAAACTACCGTTAGAATTTTTTTCAATACGGTCTATTTTCCCTGTTACAATTTCATTTTCTATCGGTACTGCATCAAACTCATATTCAACGGTTTCAATTCTTTCCTTGCTTGTTTCGGTAAAATGAAGATAAAATTTTTTAAGAGAATTTTCTCCTCTTTTTACATATCTTTCTCTTATCTCGGATGTTTCAAATTCTTCCTTTGATAAATTATTATGAAAATCTTCAATAAATTCATTCAAAGTAGGATATTTGTCCGTTGATTTTAATTTTGAAACTGCATTTTCAAGAGTTTTGTGAATTGCACTACCATAATTTGCATTATCCCAATTATTTTCATATACAGGGATTTTTAAGACATACGTATAGAAAAAGTTTCTCGGACAACCTAAGTAGCAATTCAGAGTACTTGGACTTAATATAATAGATTTTACTCTTGTTTCTATTTCATTTCTGAAAACACCTTTGTAATCATAATTATTTTGATGGAAAGATTTAACTAATTCCAGAGCATAATCTTCTTTATTAAGAGTATGCGTTTCTGTTTTAAAAAGATTTTTATTACTGTTTATAACATCAGCAAGATAAGAAGTTAATTCTTCTGACCGACCGTTATTTATATTTGAATATGAAAGAGTAAGATTATATTTTGCACGGGTAATTCCTACAAATAATAATCTTAAATGTTCTGATTTTTTTTGAGTATCATCATCAATAAAATCGCCATCTTTTATTATAGGCAAAGAAGTATCGTTAACATTTCTGCGTTTTTCCCATTTCGATGCAACTAGGTTAGGCATGTATACATAATCAAATTGTCTGCCTTTACTTCCGTGTAATGTTAATAATTGAACAGCATTTTGTACATATTCATCTTCATCTATTGTTATTGGAATATCCATTTCAAAGGCGGTATCAAGATGTTCTATATATTCTTTTAATCCTGCTCCTTTGTGTATTCGCCTTAACGAGCCTGCTTCGTCTATCATTCGCTTAAGGGCAAGTATATTATCAATCCGATTAACATCAGAATTAACAAAGTATTCCATTAAACCGGTTTTATTACATACTGAAATTATCAAATTTTTAATATTTTCAGTAACTTGAAGTTTTTTAAGTTCATCATATATATTTATAAAACCAATAACTTTATCTTTGTTTACCCAGTTATGATTAGAGTTTTCTCTTATATTGTCAATAAAATTTTTATGATTAAGTCTGTTTTGAGAAAGAAGAAAACTGTAATCTTCCGCTTCAAAAGCAAACGGCTCAGAGCCTAGCAGTCCGAATAATTTTTCGGAATAATAAGTCGGATTATACAAGGCTTTTAAATAGAAATATAATAGTATTGAAGGTTTCATATCAAATATACTGTTTGTAATTTTTATTTGATATTTAATATTTTTTGATTTTAGCAGATCTGCATATTCTTCAATCTCATTATTATTTCTTGTTAAAATAGCAACTGTTGATAAATCAGGTTCGTTATCAATTGTTAAAGGAAGTTGATTTGTTTTTATAAGAGAGTCTATTTCATCAACAATATAGTTTTTTTCCTGAGTAATTTCTTCAAAACTGTGAAGATTTATTGGTCTGTTTTTTTCACATACATTTGAATTTTTAGCGATTAAAGATTTTTTTATATTATATTTTGCAAATTCAAGTTTATTTTCCAATCTTGTTTCATCCTGAGAAATAACTGCATAACTAAAATCAAGTATTGTTTGCGTGGAACGATTGTTCTCCTCAAGACAAATAACATTTGTTTGCGGAAATTTTTGTAAAAATTTTGCAAGTGTATCAGTTTTTGCTCCTTGGAACTCATATATTATTTGATCATCATCCCCTACAACAAAAATATTATTGTTTCCTGCTCCTTCTGCGAGTTTAAACACTATATTATTTTGTGCATAATTTGTATCTTGATATTCGTCGACAAGAAAATATTTATATTGTTTTGATACTCTTTTTAAAAGTTCTTCGTTAGAGTTAAATACATCAAGAACCATAATAATCATGTCATTAAAATCGATAAAATTATTCTGTTTTAATTTTTTATCATATATTTCATAAATATCCCAGGCTTCGACTGCTTTTCCCATTTTTTTCTTATGACTGTCATACTTAGTCATGAAAGTTTTAAGAGGTTTATTTTTCTCTTGTCTTTCTATTAATTCCTGTTCAAGTTCTTCCATTTTCCCTTGCCAGAGAGGGTGCGTATTAAGATTATGAAAATATTCTTCTTTTGTAATCTGACTTTTTTTTATTTTATCTACATCTTTTAATAATTCAGGTACAAAATATTCCGCATCGCCCCATTTTGTGAGATGAAATTCAGGTTTATATTCTCGAACAGATTCTGTCATTATTGTTTGTTTAGTTATTTCGTCTGCAAGAGAAAGACCGTCGAGCAACTCAAATTCTGACGGATTATATTTAATAACTTCATTACAAAATGCGTGATATGTATGTATAGAAACAGAAGAAGCAATTGTACCTATTTCTTTTACAAGTCTTATTTTCATTTCACTTGCGGCGGCTTCCGAATAAGTTAAACACAAGATAGAGTCAGGAGTAATGCCTTGATTTAGCATATATTTTATGCGTTCAATAATTGTAAATGTTTTTCCTGTTCCCGGGCCTGCAAGAACCATTACAGGTCCTTTGAGAGCCTCGATACAGTCTTGTTGTTTTTTGTTTGGTGTGATGATGTTTTTTACTGCTAATTCTGTCATGTTCTGTCCTTATTTATTTATTTTAACAAAAAACTTATTTGTGGTAAAATTGTAAACAGTGATAAAATCTGTTAGGGATGAGTTTTTATACAAGCCGAATGTTTTGTAACAAATAAAACGAAATTGTAAAGTTTTTTATTTGTTATGACAAAAAACAAAATTTACGCTATTTCAAAATAGTGAAAGTATTATGTGTGTAAGAAAGGAAATAGGATTGACGAATATTTCATCAAGATTTGGGACAAGTAATCAATATTTAAACAGAGAGCAAATTAATAATATAAATTTTAAAAGTACTAAACAAGAACAAGTTGAACGTGAAAAACGAAAAGATATATATGCACAAATGCCGATAAGGGCATTAGGTTATACAAACGAACTCGGAGAAGCAATCAGACCGTTAAGTCCGATGCTTGCTAATTTGTCATGGCTTCCTGCAATCGGATATATTAGTGCGGATATCGCTGATAAGTACAGACAAGATGAATATGCTGAACACGATCCAAGCAAAAAACGTGCTTCTAAACAATTTGTTACTCAACTGTTAGCGAGTGTTATGCTTCCGACACTTGCTGTAAAAGCAGGTCAAGGTATTACCAATAGTCTTGCTATGATGTCTAAAACAGGATTAAGTCTTAATCATAAAGAGAAGATTTCTGATACTGTTATTAATTCTATGAAAAGAGGGGAACATAAAAATTATCTTGATGCAGAAGGACAAGTTGATAAAGATGCATACAAACAAACAATGTCTAAAAAACTTGATGAGATTTTAAAACATAGAAAAACTCATAAACAAAATCAAAACCCTATAAGAACTGTAATAAACTATTTGAAAAAACCATTCATAATTAAGCCAAAATCAGAGAATGTGAAAGAATATGCTAATACTGTTATTGACAGACTTGTTGATGAAAGGCAACAACTGCTTGATGATGTTAAGCCTGAAAAACTTTCACAAAAATCATTTAATAAATTTCAAAAGATAGTCAAGAATCTGTCTGTAGAAGAAAAACAGAGTGTTGCTTTTGATACGGTTAGAAAAATGGAAAAGAGCCGAATGTTTAATAATAGAATATTAAAATCAATAGGCGGATTAGCCGCATTATCTCTTATGGCTAAACCAATTGATAAATTTGTAGAACATATAATCGTAGGTAAATATGTCGGCCCTACTATTGATAAAGTTAAAAATCCATATAATAAACGTGTGCAAATAAGCCAAGATACAGGCATTAATGAATAATAAGTTGCTTAAATCGTTAATCAATTATAAGTTATAGACGGCTTATTAAATAATCAGTAACCCATCCTCTGTCCTTCCCTTGTCAAGGGAAGGAAGCAAAAATCCCCTGCCCTTAGCAAGGGAAGGGTTAGGGAAGGGTTGCCGATTATTGAAGTCATGTTTTATAATAACTCCCTTTGACAAGGGGAGTCGGCTTTGTTGTGGTTTTGTGATTACAAAGCCTGTGGGGTTGCCAATTTTCAAGGGCATTAAGTATCAGTAGGGTGCGATGTTTCGTACCGATTTATCATATCAGTAACCCATCCTCAGTCCTTCCCTTGTCAAGGGAAGGATGTGTTCCCTGCCCTTAGCAAGGGAAGGGTTAGGGTAGGGTTGCCGATAAATAAGTATCGGTAGACTAAAGTCTACCCTACCTACTGATATTGTACATAATAATGGGTATATATTTAATTTA